>NZ_JAAGPC010000308.1:0-6116 GCF_017104595.1 Burkholderia sp. Tr-20390
GCCGATGCTGCTTCCGCCGCGCTGGCCGCGGTCGGCACGACCGGCTGCGGCAGCGCGGTGAAGCCGGCCGCGACGGCAGCCGGCTTGTTCGCGTCGCCGATCACCGGTGCGTTGATGGGTTCGGTCGCCGACGCCGCGGCAGCCACGGCCGCGGCCTCGTTCTGCGGGTTCTGGCGGTCGACGAGGAAGAAGTCGAGCACGCGGCGCGCGATCGGGCCGGCGGCCTGCGCACCCCAGCCGCCGTTCTCGACGACCAGCGCGACGGCGATCTGCGGATGGTCGACCGGCGCGTACGCGATGAACAGCGCGTGGTCGCGCAGGTGCTCGGCGAGCAGGTGGCCCTTGTAGTTCGAGCCTTGCAGCGAGAACACCTGCGCGGTACCGGTCTTGCCGGCGGCGAGGTACGGCGCGCCGCGGAACACCTTGTACGCGGTGCCGGACGGGTTCTCGATCACGTTCTCCATCCCGCGCTTCACGACGTCGATGTCGGCCTGCTTGAGCGGGATCGTTTCGCTTTCCTTCGGCACGGTCAGGCGGCGCCCGCGCGTGATCGGATCCTCGACTTCCTTCACGAGGTGAGGCTTCATCACGACGCCGTTGTTCGCGAGCGTCGCGGTCGCGTGCGCGAGCTGCAGGATCGTGAACGAGTTGTAGCCCTGGCCGATCCCGAGGCTGATCGTCTCGCCGTCGAACCACTTCTGCTGCGCGGCCTTCTTGAACGCCTTCTTCTTCCAGTCGGTCGACGGCAGGATCCCGCGCGCCTCGCCCTGGATGTCGATCCCGGTGATCTGGCCGAAGCCGAACGGCTTCATGAAGTTCGCGATCGAGTTCACGCCGAGGTCGCGCGCGAGCATGTAGAAGTAGGTGTCGTTCGACACCATGATCGCCTTGTTCATATCGACCCAGCCCTGGCCCGAGCGCACGTCGTTGCGGAACGTGTGGCCGCCGAACGTGAAGTAGCCGGGATCCTGGAAGCCCCAGCCCGGCGTGCGCTTGCCGAGCGTCAGGCCGGCGAGCGCCATGAACGGCTTGTACGTCGAGCCGGGCGGGTAGGTGCCGTGCAGCGGGCGGTTCAGGAGCGGCTTGTCGGTCGAGTTGTTCAGCTCGTCCCAGGTCTGCTGGTCGATGCCGTCGACGAACGAGTTCGGGTCGAAGCTCGGCGACGACACGAACGCGAGCACGTCGCCCGTCTTCGGCTCGATCGCGACCAGCGCGCCGCGCTTGCCGGCGAACGCCTGCTCGGCTACCTGCTGCAGCCCGATGTCGAGCGACAGCACGAGGTTGTTGCCGGGCGTCGCCTGCGTGCGCGACAGCGTGCGCACCGGCCGGCCGCCGGCCGTCACCTCGACTTCCTCGAAGCCCGTCAGCCCGTGCAGCTCGGTCTCGTAGCTCTGCTCGACGCCGATCTTGCCGATGTAGTCGGTGCCCTTGTAGTTGTTCGCGTCGCGGCGCGGATCGTAGTTTTCCTGATCGCTGTCGTTGTCGTCGCTCATCGCGTCGATGCGATCCTGGTCGCGCTTCGAGATCCGGCCGATGTAGCCGATCACGTGCGCGGCCGTCGTGCCGAGCGGATATTGCCGGAACAGCCGTGCGCGCACGTCGACGCCGGGGAAGCGGAAGCGCTGCGCGGTGAAGCGCGCGACTTCGGCGTCGGTGAGGCGGGTGCGGATCGGCAGGCTCTCGAAGTTCTTCGAGTCTTCCTGCAGCTTCTTGAAGCGGCGGCGGTCGCGCGCGTCGATCGGGATGATCTCGGACAGCTTGTCGATCGTGTTGTCGAGCGTGTCGTCGAGCTTCGACGGCGTGATCTCGAGCGTGTACGCCGAATAGTTCTTCGCGAGGATCACGCCGTTACGGTCGGTGATGATCCCGCGGTTCGGCACGATCGGCGCGACGGAGATGCGGTTTTCCTCGGCCTGCAGCGCGTATTTGCCGTGCTGCATCAACTGCAGGTAGAAGAAGCGGCTCGCGAGCAGCCCGAAGCAGACGAACACGAACACGCCCGCCGCCGCGACGCGCAGGCGGAACTTCGAGAGCTGCTGTTGGGTGTCGTTGAATTCGGTCATGCGGCTAAGGTCTATCTGGCCCGCGCACGGCGTGCGGGCGCGGGCGAGGTGCCGCCCCGGAGCGCGGCGCGCGGCGGGCGTGGAGGCGGCGGGTATTCAAGGCAGGCCCTGGCTCAGATGGGGCGCGTATCGTCCGGATCGACCGGGCGGCGTTGCGGCATCAGCAGCAGGTGGCTCGCGATCGGCCACAGCGCGGCTTCGACGAAGCCGTCGACCAGGTAGCGCCAGCCCGGGAACGCGGCGCCCATCACGAGGCGGATCAGGAACGGCACGAGCTGCGCGACGACCAGGAGCGGCGTGACGTACAGCACCTGCACGCCGATCGGCATCCACAGCACGCGGCGGTGGATCGTGATCGCGCCGTACGACAGCAGCGTATAGGCGAGTGCATGCTCGCCGAGCAGCCCCGCGTCATGCACGTCCATCAGGATGCCGAGCGCGAACGCGACGCCCATCCCGACCTTGCGCGGCTGGTGGATGTTCCAGAACAGCAGCACGAGCGCGACGAAGTCGGGCACGCCGGGCAGGCGGCCCCACGGCATCAGGTTCAGCAGGAACGCGGCGGCGAGGCTGAAGACGATGAAGTACGGATTGACCGGCTGCAGGATGTATTGCGGGCGATTCATCGCTGGGCTCCTGATTGCCCGGCCGCGGGCTTCGCGGGCGTGGCGGCGGGCTTGGCCGGCGCGGCCGGCGCCGCAGGCTTCGCGCCGGGCTGGGCCGCGGCGGCGGGCTTCGCGTTCGCGTCAGCCTTGTCGGCCTTCTCGCTCTTCTCGCCCTTCGCGGCGGCTTTCGCGCCTTTCTTGCCCTTCGCGTTCTTGTCGGCGGCCGGATCGGGCTCGGCCGGACGCGGCGGGATGTCGTTCTGGTAATGCAGCACGAGCATCTGGCGCGCGCCGCGCACGGCGGCGATCGGCGCGCAGGTCACGCGCGCGAACGCCGTATCGGCGAGCTTGTCGACGCGCACGACCTTCGCGACCGGCAGGCCGGGCGGATAGACGCCGTCGAGGCCGCTCGTGACGAGCTCGTCGCCGACGACGAGATCCGCGCTGGTCGGCACGAAGCGCAAATCGAGCGAATCGCCCTTCGGCGTGCCGTAGATCACGCTGCGCAGGCCGGTGCGCAGCACCTGCACGGGAATCGCGAGATCGCGGTCGGTGACCAGCGTGACTTCGGACTGCAGCGGGAACACGCGCGTGACCTGGCCGACCACGCCGTTTTCGCTCACGACGGGCGCGCCGTTCTGGATGCCCTGCTGCGAACCCTGGCCGATTACGATCTTCTGCGTGAACGGATCGCTCGTGTCGTACTGGATCTCGGCCGGCGTCGATTGCGTCGCGATGTGCTGGCGCAGTTCGAGCACCGCGCGCAGGTGCGCGTTCTCCTGCGTGAGCACGGCGGCCTGGTTGGCTTGCGTGGACAGCTGCAGGTTGCGCTTGCGGAGGTCGTCGTTCTCGTGGCGCAGCGATGCGCCGGTGACGGCGATGTCGGCCGCGCCCATGAACAGGTCGCGCGGCACGAGCGCGGCGCGCTGCAGCGGATAGAGCACGGTGCCGAGCACGCCGCGGACGATTTCGAGCGTGCTGAAGCGCGCGTCCGAGACGAGGAGCGCGATGGCGAGGGCAACGAAGAAGATGAGCCGCGCGAGCGCGGGCGGACCTTGCTTGAAGAGGGGCGGCGGACTGTATTCCATGGTCGGCGCCGGGCGCGAATGATCGGTTAAATGATGCTCAGACGCGCAAACGGCGCGGCGGTTCGTTCTAAACGAGCGAGCCGGCCACGCCGCGGTTGCGTCATGTCAGGGAACTGCCTGGACGATCACTCGTACGAGAAGATGCTGCCCAGCTTGTCCATGCGCTCGAGCGCCATGCCCGAACCACGCACGACGCAGGTGAGCGGATCTTCCGCGACGAGCACCGGCAGGCCGGTTTCTTCCGCGAGCAGGCGATCGAGGTCGCGCAGCAGTGCGCCGCCGCCCGTCAGCATCATCCCGCGTTCGGCGATGTCGGCGCCGAGTTCCGGCGGCGTCTGTTCGAGCGCGATCTTCACCGACGACACGATCTGGTTCAGCGGATCGGTCAGCGCTTCGAGGATTTCGTTGCTGGAGATCGTGAAGCTGCGCGGAATGCCTTCCGACAGGTTGCGGCCCTTCACTTCCATTTCCTTGACTTCGGAGCCCGGGAACGCGGAGCCGATTTCCTTCTTGATCGCCTCGGCGGTCTGTTCGCCGATCAGCATCCCGTAGTTGCGGCGGATGTAGTTGACGATCGCCTCGTCGAACTTGTCGCCGCCGACGCGCACCGAACCCTTGTACACGATGCCGCCGAGCGAGATCACGCCGACTTCCGTCGTGCCGCCGCCGATGTCGACGACCATCGAGCCGGTGGCTTCCGACACCGGCAGGCCCGCGCCGATCGCAGCGGCCATCGGCTCTTCGATCAGGTAGACCTGCGAGGCGCCGGCGCCGTGCGCGGCTTCCTTGATCGCGCGGCGCTCGACCTGGGTCGAGCCGCACGGCACGCAGATGATGATGCGCGGCGACGGCGAGAACATGCGCGACTCGTGGGCCGTCTTGATGAACTGCTTGATCATCTGCTCGGTGACGGTGAAGTCGGCGATCACGCCGTCCTTCATCGGGCGGATCGCCTCGATGTTGCCCGGCACCTTGCCGAGCATCTGCTTGGCTTCCTTGCCGACTGCCTGGATGGTCTTCTTGCCGTTGGGGCCGCCTTCCTGGCGGATCGACACGACGGAGGGCTCATCGAGCACGATGCCCTTGCCGCGCATGTAGATCAGGGTGTTTGCGGTGCCGAGGTCGATCGCGAGATCGTTGGAGAAGTAGCTGCGCAAAAAACCGAACATTCAGAATCCTGTTTCGCTCTGGGCCGGCCCTGCATAGCGAGCGCTGAGGGCGGCAGCGGAAAAAATAACAGCCTCGGGAAGCGTGGCGGAAGCGGCCGCCGCGGCGCACGAAGCTGCGAGTGATGTCTACCGGGGATCGCACGATGCACGCACGGCCTGCCGAAGCGGGGCGAAACGGTGCGGGAAAAGGCTGCCGGGTTTGGGTCGAACGCGTAATGATACCTTATAATTTCACGGTATTTGAATCGAAACGGGCGGTATTTTTGCCGCTTCGGCCCCGATTTTTGAGGGTGGGATCGCACCCTCCAACCCCCCGCCGCAGCGCTGCTTTTGATGCGCTGCGCAGCCTTGTTTTTCCGGTGATCGCATGGCCCTGACCCTGACCGATGTGAAACGCATCGCGCACCTGGCGCGACTCGAAATGGCCGACGCCGACGCCGAGCACATGCTCGGCCAGCTCAATGAACTCTTCGGCCTCGTCGAGCAGATGCAGGCGGTCGACACCGCCGGCATCGCGCCGCTCGCCCACCCGATCGAACAGATCCAGGCAGTCGCGCAGCGCCTGCGCGACGACGCCGTGACGGAAGTCGTCAATCGCGACGACAACCAGCGTCCGGCGCCGGCCGTCCAGGACGGCCTCTATCTCGTGCCGAAGGTGATCGAGTAAGCATTCGATGACAAGCGCGCCGCCGCCGCTGCGCCGCGCGCCACCCAGAATTCCCAGGAAAACCACTCAATGCACGCAAAAAGCCTGACCGAACTGCGCGCCGCGCTCGCCGCCAAGGAATGCTCGGCCGTCGAGCTCGCGCAGCTCTACCTGAAACGGATCGAAGCCGCGCGCGACCTGAACGCGTTCGTCCACGTCGACGCCGATCTCACCCTCGCGCAGGCCAAAGCCGCCGATGCCGAGCTCGCGCGCGGCGCGGGCGGTGCGCTCACCGGCCTGCCGATCGCGCACAAGGATGTCTTCGTCACGCGCGGCTGGCACTCGACCGCCGGCTCGAAGATGCTCGCGAACTACGAGAGCCCGTTCGACGCGACCGTCGTCGCCCGCCTGCAGGCGGCCGGCATGGTCACGCTCGGCAAGACCAACATGGACGAGTTCGCGATGGGCTCGTCGAACGAGAATTCGGCGTTCGGCGCGGTGAAGAACCCGTGGGACACGAATGCGGTGCCGGGCGGCAGCTCGGG
>NZ_JAAGPC010000309.1:0-5992 GCF_017104595.1 Burkholderia sp. Tr-20390
CCGGGCGCCGGCCCACGGCGGCTCACGCGCGGCTCGCCCGGCGTCGCACGTGCGGCGGGCGCCGGCTTACCGACGTCCATCGTCGCCGACACGAACCCGGCGCCACGGTCGTCGAACAGCGGCAGCGTGCCGACCGCGATCACCTCGGCCGGCCCGTCGCCCACGTTGGCGACCCGATGCCGCTTGCGCGCGTCGAAGTGCAGCGAGTCGCCGGGCGACAGCGGGTAATCCTTCTTGCCGACCGTGTAGCAGATCCGGCCGGCCAGCACGTACACGAATTCGTCGCCGCCGTGCGCGACCCATTCCGAGCGGTAGCCTTCCATCATCTGCACCTTGAGCGCGTTGATCTGGCTGCCGTCGAACGTGGTGGAGAGGCGTTCGTACCACTGCGACCTGGCGTCGAGCGCGTACGGCTTGCGGCGGCCCTCGTACGAATCGGGCTGGGCCTGGCGCGGCTGGTCGATCAGCGCGCCGAGCGGCACGCCGAGTGCCTTCGCGACGTTGACGAGCGACGACAGCGAGATGCCCGTGAGGTGGCGCTCGACCTGGGACAGGAACCCGACCGACAGCTTCGCCTCGGTCGCGACTTCCAGCAGCGTCTTCTTCGCTTCCCGGCGCAGGCGGCGAATGCGCTGGCCGATACGCATGATGTCTGAATCCATGAATCTCTTTCGTGACAACGAGTCGGGAGGCGAGCGGACGGGCGGTGCAGTCGCCGGACGGTGATTTCCGCGCCTCGCACGAAGCACGGCCGTCGGGGCGGCGATGCCGGCGCATTGTACCGCGCCGTGTCGCCGGGCGAATTCATGTGGCGTTGTGCCGGGATGCGCAGGCGCCGCGCCGATTTTAGCCCTACGAAAATTTTAGCTTGACCTCAATTTCGGCGTGTTCTAGATTCTGTCGCGCGTATCAAAAAAAGTTAAGTGGGACGAAAATTTTTTCAAGGACTGCTGCCGGAGCGGCACGGCGGTCCGGCGCCGTGCCGCGCCGGGCCGAACGTCCACCTGCAGCGGCGCCGTGCCGCATCAGGCCTGCCTCGGGCCTGCACCCCGCCGCGTCACCGCCGGCCGCCGACAACAATGCATAACGGGCTTCCGATGATCGATCGACTGAAATACAGCTTCTCCGGCCTTCCCCCGTACGACGCATCCGTCGTCGACACGCAGGCGGCTCTGTCGCGCCTGCTCGATGCGGCGCGGCTCGACGCGGTGCTGGTCACGTCGCAGGACGAATACGTGACCGAGTACCTGCCGCTCGCCAACAATCCGCGCTATGCGGTGTCGGGTTTCGACGGCTCGGCCGGCTGCGGGATCTTCCTGAGCGCGGCGACCGCGCAGGCGCTCGATCTGCCCCCGTTCGTGCTGTTCGTCGACGGCCGCTATCACCTGCAGGCCGAGCAGCAATGCGATCCGGCGCGCGTGCGCATCGAGAAGCTCGGGATGAACGTGACGATCTGGCAGGCGATGGCCGACTGGCTGGTCGCGCACGGCAGCCGGCTCGCGCGGGTCGGCTACGACGCGCGGCGGATCAGCGTCGCGCAGCGCGATCGCCTGTTCGAACGGACGCAGGCCGCGTCGCTCGACTGGACGAGCCTCGTCGACCGCGAGATCGATCGCGCGATCGACTTGCCGGGCTGGGTCGTCGAGCGGCCGATCTTCGAAGTGCCGGAATCGGCGACCGGCCTGAGCGTCGCGCAGAACCTCGACACGCTGAACCGCCGGCTCGCCGCGCATACCGGCGCGCCGGACGGCAAGACCGCGTTCTTCACCTGCGCGTCGGACGATCTCGCCTATCTGCTGAACAGCCGCGGCTATCACATCCCGAATGCGTCGTCGCACCTCGGCTTCCTGTTCGCGGTCGGCGGCCAGGTGGCGTTGTTCCTGCCGGAAGGCTGCGACCGCTGCGAGGTCACGCTCGCGTCGTATCCGGCGCTGCACGTGATCCGGCGCGATGTCGCGGCGCTCGAGCGCTTTCTCGCGCAGTTCGACGTCGAGCACGTGTGCTACGGCTTCGAGTCGGTGAACTGCGCGCTCGTCGACGCGGTGAAGCGGGTGTGGCCGCACGCTCGGCAGGCCGACTTCAACCCGGTCGAGGCGATGCGGGCCAGCAAGACGCCGGCGGTGCTCGAACAGTTCCGCGACGCGTTCGCGCGCAGCTCCGCGGCGATCGCCGAGACGATGCGCTGGGCGAAGGCCGGCGAGCCGGGCACCCGCCACACCGAATACGATCTGGCGCGCACGATCAACGACGCGTACGGCGCACGCTCGGCGGTGGCGCTGACGTTTCCGTCGATCGCGGCGAACGGCGCGAACAGCGCGTTCGCGCATTACACCGCGGCGAGCGCCGACGTCGAGCTGACGGAAGGCGAACTCGTGCTGCTCGACAGCGGCGCGTACTACGAAGCCGGCTTCGCGACGGACTGCACCCGTGTGGTGCTGCGCCGGACCCGGCCGGAAACGGTCGCGCAGCCGTGGCAGCGCGAGATCTACACGGTCGCCCTGAAGGCCTGCATCAAGGGGCTCGTCACGCGCTTTCCGAGCACCGCGAAGGGCGGCGACGTCGATGCGCTCGTGCGGCAGGTGTGCCGCGACCACGGCCACGATTTCGGCCACGGCACCGGGCACGGCGTCGGGATCCACGTGCACGAGGGCGGCGTGCGGTTCGCGCCGGGCGCGCAGTACGGGCTCGTGCCGAATGCGGTGATCTCGATCGAGCCGGGCATCTATGTGCCGGGCAAGGGCGGCGTGCGGATCGAGAACATCGTGATCATCCGCCAAGACGACGCGCAGCCGGACACCGTCACGTTCGAGAACATCGTGACGGTCGGCTACGACTGGGACCTGATCGATCTCGACCTGCTGGACGACGACGAGCGCGCGTACCTGCGCGACTACGAGCGGCTGTGCGTGGAGCGCGGCACGCAGGTCACCGCGTGTCCGCTGCTGTAGGCACCGCCGCCCGCGCCGGTCAGTTCAGCAGGCGTGCCCGCACGAACGGCGCGATCCGCTCGGCGAGCCACGCGTGCGTGCGCGTGGTCGGGTGCAGCGTGTCCCAGAACACGAAGCGCGCCGGGTCGCGGCAGTCCGCACGCGGCGTCTGCGCGCTCAGGTAGGTGAGCGACGACGGTTTCGGGATGTCGAGGCATGAACGCTTAGCATCGTCGAAGCCGTACTGGGCCGGGTGACTCAGCAGGTCGTCGAACAACGCATACGCATCGAAAACCTCGAGCCGCAGCGTCGCGCCGTAGCGGGCGCGCAGCGCGGCGGCCGCGTCCGCGAGGCGCTGGTTGTAGTCCTTCACCTGCGCGGCCACGCTCGCGGTGTCGGTGCGGGTCGCGAACACCGGCGCACGCGACACGTCCGGCAGCGTGACGAGCATGATCCGCGTCGCGCCGGCGGCGGCGAGCCGCTCGAGGCTGTCGCGCACCGCATTCGCCGCCTGCTCGGGCGAGCGCCCGTAGTTCACCAGGTCGTTGCCGCCCGCGAACACCGCGAACAGCGTGTTGGCGGGCCGGTAGTCCGGCGCGCGATCCATGTATTCGCGCCACGAGTCGATCTGCTGCACGAGGCCCGGCACGACGAGGTACTGGTCGGTCGCCGCGCCGCCGATTGCCCAGTTGTAGAACGGCAGCCGCAGCGTGTTGGCGAGATATTCGGCCCACACCGGGCCGTTGCTGAAGCGCCCCGCATTCCAGCTCGTGCCGTTCGGCAGCTTCCACTGGCTCGCGTTGAACATGTTCTGCGTGTCGGACAGGCTGTCGCCGAACACGATCAGCTTGTTGACGCGCGCGTCCTGCTGCGCGGTGTCGATGGTCCACACCGTGTAGTTGAACGACAGCGCGTTGTTCGCCGCGACCGCCTGCACGAGGTCGGTCTTGATGCCTTTCGCGGCCAGCGTCTTGCGGCACACGTCGGCGAGCGTGTCCTGCGGCGTCGTGCTGTAGAACATGTTCTTCCACTGCGTGATGCCGTCCGCCCACCAGTAGCCGGACACGCGATACCAGTCGCCGCCGGCCGGGTTGCGCGCCCATTCGTAGGTCGCGGCCGGCTTCAGCGGGTCCGCGTCGATCCGGTACCAGCAGCGCAGGTACGTGTAGGTGTCGGAGCCGCGGCGGGACGCGCGCGGCGTGGCGCCTGGCGGGCTCGATGCGGCCGGCGGCACGACGTCGGGGCCGGCCGGAGACAGCGACATGTCGCCCGTCGGCGTGGGCAGCGGCGCGGGGCCGGCGGCCTGCGCGGCGGGGAGCGTCAAGGCGGCGCCCAGCGTGGCGACAGCGGACACGGCGGCGACGCGGGATGAAAACGGAATGCGGAAATATGGCATGCGGCCCTCTTCTGATTGTTGTGACGGGACGGCGCGCGGCTGCGCGACCGTGTATCGGAAGGGACCGTGGGTGCCGGGCTCGGGCCCGGTCTGTCGAAACGTGACGTGCCGCGAACGGCGGGGAGAGTACGGTGGCGGCGCGGCCGCCGATCAGTCAGTCAGTTAGTGCTTCAGCGCGTGAGGGCCGACACGCGGCCGTCGGCGCCGTAGATGCCGGCCGGCGCGGGCGCCGAGCGCAGTACCGCGAGCGCGCGCTCGTTGTAGTCCATCCGGATCCGGATCAGCATCCCGTTGTTCGCATTGGCCTGGCGCGCGCGTTCGGCGGACTGCTGCAGCAACTGCCAGCGGCCGGCGAGGCGGGCATCGCGCTCGGCGGCCTGGTCCATCCCCTTCTTGCCGGCCGGAAAGCCGAGTGCGGAAAGCTGGGTGTCGCGCGTGCGTTCGAGCTGCGCGAGCCGGTCGATCAGCTCGCTTTTCTTCTCGACGATCCCGGGCAGCATCTCGAGCGGTTGCGCCATCGTCAGCGCCTTTTCCTCGTACGCAAGCAGGGACGCGAACGCTTCGATCGTCGCGTGTTCGTCGTTGACCGTGGCCAGCAGCTCTTCTCTCATCGCGTCATGCTCGTCACGCCGGCGCGGGGAGCGCCGGCAAACCGGGGGGCGGGCCTCGCGAGGCCCGCTTCAGTTGCCCGGGCGCTGCTGCTGCAGCAGCTCTCGGGCGGTATTCAATACGCCGTCGGCGATCTTGTTCGCGTCGATCGTCAGCGTGCCGTTGTTCAGCGCGTCCTTGATCGACTGGACCAGGCCCGTGTCGATATCGCCGTTGCCGGACGCGGATACCGAGCGCAACTGGCCGGACAGACCCGACAGGTTCACGCTCCGGTCGCCGCCGCTCGACCCCGCATCGGCCGCCTGCGCGGACGAAGACGAGGCCGTGCCGGATTGCGCACGGGTCGCGCCGTTGCCGGTCGGCGCCAGGGGGCTCGGGTTCGGAGTGGAATCGATCTTCACGATGGGTTTCCTGTTCGGTTTGACCCAGATAACGGCCGGGTCGGCCCGAACTTTAGCATCGCGAGCCCGAAATGCCCCGAATAAACAATTCTTTACATTCTTGCCGTGAGATCCGTCCCTATAGCGGAATTTCCACGGTGCCGGCGTCCTTGACGATCGCCGTGACGATCTGGCCCGCCGCCATCCGCACCCGGACCGACTGGCCGGGCACCGCATTCGCCAGCGCGCTGCCCTCGGCCGAAATCGTGAAACCGGGCCCGGCCGCGACGACCCGCACCGTCTGGCCGGCCGACACCGACGCCGCGCTCTTCAGCAGGTCCTGCCGCAGCGGCAGCCCGGCCGAGATGCGCGCGAGCGCGGTCGCACCGATCGCCTGCGCCGGATCGGTGATCACCGCGAGCGGCAGCACCGTCAAGTCGCCGTCGCGGGCCACCAGGTCGGCCGCGGAAAGCGGCTCGCCGGGCGCGATCTGGCGCGCGGCGACGTAGTAGGTGGCCTGCACGGTGACTTTCGCCTGCAGGTAGACGGTCCACGGCCGCTCGCCCGCGCAGCGCACGCCGACCGTCGTGCGGCCCCACAGGCGCGCGCCGGTCGGCATGAACGGCTCGAGCGTCGTGCACGCGGCGAGCCCGCGCGGAAACGCGGTCGTGACCGTCGTG
>NZ_JAAGPC010000310.1:0-5914 GCF_017104595.1 Burkholderia sp. Tr-20390
TTTCTGCGCGGCCCGCCCCGGCTTGCAGGCGGCGCTGCCGTTCTTTCCGGCGACGTCGCGCCGCGCGCTGCTCGCATCGGTCGGCAAGACGCCGCTGCTGCCGGACGGCCACGGGCAGTTCGGTCATGCGTTCGGCAGCGATCCGTGGCTGTCGGTGCTGCTCGCGCATCGCGACGGCGACACGCCGCGCCGCGCGGCCGTCTGCTCGCTCGCGCTGAACGGCTATTACGCGATCGCCGACGTCGCGTTCGCGCCGGACGCGACGTTCTCGCTCGACGACGAGGCGTGACATGGTGCGACCCATTCACTTCACCTACCGGATCGAGCGCGACGCGCGGCGGCCGGTCGCGGTTGCCGCGAGCGCGTACCGGATGCCGCTCGACACGCCCGCCGACTATGCGCGCGCCGCGCTCGCGGAAAGCGCCGGCGACGTGTACGACGCCGGCGCCGTGCATACGGGCGATGCACTCGGCGGCGAGCGCCGCGTGTTGCTCGACCACGTCCAGTACTTCGCATTCCTCGCCGAAATCACGGCACGCATCCGCGACGCCGTGCATCCGGACGCACGCGTATTCATCGAAGTCTGCGCGCCGTACTTCGGCGCGCTGCCGGCCGAACTGCTCGCACCGCACGTGCTGCTCGGCGTGCACCTGTACGACGAAGCGTTGCGCGATGCCGCGCGCGGCGCACCCGTCGTATGGATCGGCGACCGGATCCTGCGCGACGCGGAGTTCGCCGGCGACAACCGCGTGTGCTGCGCGATCTGGCCCGCGCGGCTCGCCGACGCCTTCGACGCGCAATTGCGCGGCGCATGGCCGGCGTATGCGATTCGCCTCGACCCGCACCCGGCCGCCCCGCGTGCCGCCGCCACGACGCTTACCGATTCCGCCCATCATTCCGGCGCCGCCGCGCGGCCGGGGAGACCTTGAAATGACTGACACGCTCACCGTAATGCAGGACACGGCCGACATCCGCTGGTCGATGCCCGTCGACGCCCTGATGTCGAACGACTACGCCCTGCGCGAAGAGGCGCTGAACCGGTTGTACGAAAAGGCGAAGGCCGCGCAGTGGGACGTCGCGACCGATGTCGACTGGAGCCACGATCTCGATCCGGCGAACCCGCTCGGCATGCCCGACCCGACGCTGCTGATCTACGGCACCGAGCTGTGGGGCAAGCTGTCGGACACCGACAAGCGCGAGGTGCGCCATCACGCGCAGGGCTGGCTGCTGTCGCAGATCCTGCACGGCGAGCAGGCCGCGCTGATCTGCGCGTCGAAGCTCGCATCGGCCGAAAACGGCCTGAGCGCGCGGCTGTGCGCGGCCGCGCAGATGATGGACGAAGCGCGCCACGTCGAAGCCTACGCGAAGCTCGTGAACGAGAAGCTCGACGTCAGCTACCCGATGAGCCGCTCGCTGAAGGGGCTGCTGCACGACACGATCACGAGCAGCGCGCTCGACATGACGAACCTCGGGATGCAGGTGCTCGTCGAGGGCATCGCGCTGTCGATCTTCCAGAGCGTCGTCGCGTACAGCACCGATCCGTTCATCAAGGACCTGTTCGTGCGGATCCAGCGCGATGAGTCGCGCCACTTCGCGGTCGGCCGGATCACGCTGTGCCGCGTGTATGCGGAGATGAGCGCGGTCGAGCTGCGCGAGCGCGAGGAGTTCGTCTGCGAAGGCGCGGCCGTGCTGTACGAGCACCTGTGCGCGGACGACATCTGGGAACCGATGGGCCTGTCGAAGCGCGAATGCAGCGCGATGGTGCGCGAATCGCCGGTCTCCAGCTCGATCCGCCGCTCGATCTTCCGGCGCCTGGTGCCGACGATCCGCGAGATGGGCCTGCTCACGCCGACCGTGCAGGCGACCTTCGAAAAACTCGACGTCCTCGACTACGCGGCGATGCCGCTCAACTGAACCATGACGACGACCTCCTCCCAAGCGTCACGCGATTTCTGGATCGGCATCGACGCGGTGGCCTACGAGCTGCCGGGCCTGCCCGTCGATATCGAGGCCTGGGCCGCCGAGCGCGACTACCCGGCGCAGCGGGCCGCGGCGATCGCGCACTCGGGCAGCCGCTATTTCCACATGGCGCTCGACACGAGCGAGACCGATCTCGCGATCGCGGCGGCGGCCCGCCTGCTCGACACCGCGCGCGTGCATCCGTCCGACATCGGCGCGATCGTGCACGTGCACACGCAGCAGTTCAGCGTGCCGCCCGCGCCGCGCAGCCTGCCGCACGAGCTGGCCGCGCAGCTCGGCATCGAGCCGTTGTGGCTCGGCTCGGTCGCGCAGCTGAACTGCGTGTCGGTCGCGGCCGGCATCGAGACGGTGCGCGCGCTGATGCGCCGCTATCCGCAGCTCGACGCGGCGCTCGTCGTGTCGTCCGACCGCGTGTACGGCGAGGATTACCGGATGCGGCAGATGACGGGCGTGCAGTGCGACGGCGCGGCCGCGATGCTGATCGCGCGCAACAGCACGAAGAACCGGCTCGGCGGCATCGCGATCGAGACGCATGCGAAATGGCATCGCGGCTCGGACACCGTCGCCGCGAACGAGGCCGACCTGATCATGATGGAGTGGCCGTACACCCGCAAGGCGATCGACGCGGCGGTCGCGCTCGAGCCGTACGCGCTCGACGCGTACGAACTCGTGCTGCCGCACAACGCGGACCTGCCCGGCTGGAACGCGCTGTGCCGCGCGATGCGCGTGCCGGCCGAGCGGCTCTATGCGGAAAACATCCATGCGCGCGGCCATGCGTGCTGCTCGGACTTCCCGATCAACCTGGCCGACGTCGGGCTCGACGCGGTCGCGCGCGGCCAGCGCGTGCTCGGCGTGATGCAGTCGAACTGCGGCGCGTACGCGGCCGCCACGCTCCATCCGGTGGGCCGCCATGACGCCTGAGCGCCCGCTTCCGCCCGCCGGCGACCACGCGTGGATCGCCGACCTGCGCACGCCGTGCTACGTGTACGAGCCGGAGGTCGCGATCGCGCGCTACCGGTCGCTGAAGGCGCAGCTCGGCACGCGGCTGATCGTGTCGCTGAAGGCGAACCCGAACCAGGACATGCTCGCCCGCTGCGCGCATGCGTACGAGGACGGCGTCGAACTCGCGAGCCGTGGCGAACTCGATGCGGTGATCGGCCGGATCAAGACGCCGCGCTACCTGAACAACCCGTCGATGGACGAGATGTTCATGCGCGCCGGGCTCGCGTCGCGCTGCCATTTCGTGCTCGACAACCCGGACGCGGTCGCGCGCTTCGTGCCGCTGGCGCGCGAGGCGGCGGCCGGCGGCAGCACGCCGGGCGCCGTGCTGCTGCGCGTGAATGCCGGGGCGCTGGCCGGCGACGATGCACGCGCGCTGTGGCACGACCACTTCGGGATGACGCCGAACGAGGCGCACGACGCGGTGCGCACGCTCGCCGCCGCCGGTTTGCCGGTCGCAGGGCTGCACGTGTTTTCCGGCCCGCATTCGTTCATCCGCCAGGACGCGACGCAACCCGACACGCTCGTGCTGCCCGAGCGGCTCGCGGCGCTCGCCCGCGATCTCGCGCCCGCCAACGGCGCGCCGCTCGCGTCGCTGAGTCTCGGCGGCGGTTTTGCCGACGATCACCCGGGCGATGCCGCGTTCGAGCGCTATGCCGCTGCGCTCGCACCGCTGGCCGGCCAGTACTCGCTCGCGCATGAATCCGGCCGCGCGATCTTCGCCGATGCGGGCGTGTTCGCGACGCGCGTCGTCGCGGTCAAGACGTGGCAGGACCGCACGATCGCCGTCTGCGACGGCGGGCTCTCGCATGCGTTCCTGCTGGCGCAGACCGAATCGGTGATGCGCCGGCTGGCCGCGCCGTCGCTCGTGCGCCGCACTGCGGCGCCGCCGGTACGCGGCGTGCCGACGATCTACGTCGGCAGCACCTGCAGCCGCGCGGACGTGATCGGCCGCGACGACACGGGCGCGCCGCCGCAGGTCGGCGACATCGCCGTGTTCGCACGCTGCGGCGCGTATCACCGCACGTACTCGATGGCGCATTTCCTGTCCCACGAAGCCGCGCACGTGTACGTGCGGCCCGCCTAGACCCACCTGAGAGAGAAGCCGATCATGAACGCCCTGATCAGCGTCGCCGACCTGCTCGAACACGGCGCCGCGCGCTGGCCGCAGCATCCCGCGTATGCCGACGGCGGCGGCACGCTGACTTACGAACAGCTCGCGCGTGCGGTCCGCCGCGCCGCCGCCGCGCTCGCGTCGCACGGTGTGCAGCCCGGCGAGCGCGTCGCCATCTACGCGCCGAAGCGCATCGAAACCGTGGTCGCGATGCTCGCGGCCAACGCGCTCGGCGCGATCTTCGTGCCGGTCAATCCGCAATTGAAGGAAGCGCAGATCGAACACATCGTCGCTGACAGCGGCGCGGCGCTGTTCATGACCGGCGCGCAGCGGTTGAAGCGCCTGCCGGCGCTCGCCGCGCTCGTCGGCGAACGCGCGATGCTGATCGAGGAACTGGCCGACGCGATCCACGCAACCGGCGCCGACACGCCGGCACCGGCCCCCGCCGGCCGGCCGGTGGACGACGATCCGGCCGCCCTGCTCTACACGTCCGGCTCGACCGGCAAGCCGAAAGGCGTGGTCGTGTCGCATCGCAACCTCGTATCGGGCGCGTTCAGCGTCGCCGCGTACCAGGGGCTGGCCGACGACGACGTCGTGCTCGGCGTGCTGCCGCTCAGCTTCGACGCGGGCCTGAGCCAGCTCACGACCGCGCTGGCCGCCGGCGCGTGCTACGCACCGCTCGACTTCCTGCAGCCGGCCGAAGTGCCGCGCCATTGCGACGCGTTCGGCGTGACGTCGATCACCGGCGTGCCGCCGTTGTGGATGCAGCTCGCGTCCGCCGGCTGGAGCGACACGGCGCGCACGCGGATCCGCCGCTTCGCGAACACCGGCGGCCATCTCGCGACGCCGCTGCTGCACCGCCTGCAGGCGGTGTTCACGAACGCCGCGCCGTACCTGATGTACGGGCTGACCGAAGCATTCCGCTCGACCTACCTGCCCCCGGCCGACGCGGCACTGCGCCCGACGTCGATCGGCAAGGCCGTACCGAACGCCGAGATCCTCGTGCTGCGCGCGGACGGCAGCGAATGCGCGCCCGACGAACCCGGCGAACTCGTGCATCGCGGCGCGTTCGTCACGCTCGGCTACTGGAACCGACCCGAGCTGACCGCGCAGCGCTTTCGTCCGCTGCCGCGCCGGCACGGCGAGATCCCGCGCCCCGACGTCGCCGTGTGGTCCGGCGACATCGTGCGCCGCGACGCGAACGGCTACCTGTATTTCGTCGCACGCGGCGACGACATGATCAAGACGTCCGGCTATCGCGTGAGTCCGACCGAAGTCGAGGACGTGCTGTTCGCGCTGCCCCACATCCGCGAGGCCGCGGTGTTCGGTGTGCCGCACGCATCGCTCGGCGAGGCGATCGCCGCGTGTGTCGTGTCGACGCTCGACGCCGACGCATGCCGTGCCGACATCGCACGCGCCTGCCGCGACGCGTTGCCGACCTACATGAGCCCGCTCGTCGTCGAGCCGCTGCCGGCGTTGCCGCGCAACCCGAACGGCAAGATCGACCGCCCCGCGCTGAAAAACCAGTATCGCGACGCGTTCGCGCCCACGAACGAGGAGACCGCCGCATGACCCTGTCGACGCTCGATGAAACCTGCCTCGGCGCGCGCCGCATCGCCGAGCCCGGCACGCTGGCCCTGTCGGGCGGCGTCGTGGTGCTGCCGCCCTCTGTCGTGTTCAGCGCGATCCAGGCGCAGGAACGCCATCCCGGCTACCGGCACCTGCTGCTGCCGCAGGCGCGCTTTGCCCGGCCGCGCGGGATGGGCGCGCTGACGCCCGACGAAGGCACGCGCCTCGCGCCGGGCGGCCGGCCCACGCTGC
>NZ_JAAGPC010000311.1:0-6054 GCF_017104595.1 Burkholderia sp. Tr-20390
GCCGGCGATCGAAGCCGCCGCCGGTGCGGCCACGGCGGCACGCGCCGTCGCGCCCACGGCGGACGAACGCACGTTGCTGGAGATCTGGCAGCGGATCTTCAAACGAGACGACATCGCGGTCACCGACAACTATTTCGACCTCGGCGGCCACTCGATCATCGCGATCCAGTTGATGGCCCATGTCGAGAAGGCGTTCGATCGCCGGCTGCCGATTTCCTGCCTCTTCGAGAATCCGACGATCGAGAAACTGGCGGCGGCGCTCGCCACGAAGGCGCCGTCCGCGCCTGCCGGCGGACTCGTGCCGATTCGCGACGGCGGCCCCGCCGCGCCGCTCTTCCTGCTGCCGGGCGCCGGCGGGAACGTGGTCTACTTCCACCCGCTCGCGCACCACCTGAGCGGCGCCCACGCGATTCACGGGCTGGAGGCGCTCGGCCTCGACGGCGCGTGCGAGCCGCTCACCCGCGTGGAAGACATCGCGGCCCGTCATGTCGAACGCATCTGGCCGCTGGTGGGCGCGGGTCCGTACTACCTCGCGGGCCACTCGTTCGGCGCGCACGTGGCGCTCGAGATGAGCCGGCAACTGGTCGCCAAGGGCGCCGACGTGAAGCTGCTGGCGATCCTCGACGCGTCCGCGCCAATCGACAGCTCGGCCGCCACGTACTGGCAGGACTGGGACGACACCGAATGGCTGGTCGCGATCGCCCATGAAATCGGCACCTTCCTCGGCGCCGACCTCCAGGTGACGCGAGCCGACCTCGTCCCGCTCGATCCCGACGGCCAGGCCGACTTGATCCTCGCGCGGATCGGCGACCGCGGCAGCTGGTTCGCGGACGCCGGGCCCGAGCGCCTGCGCGCGTACCTGCGCGTCTATCAGGCCAACTTCAAGTCGCACTACGCGCCGCACGCCACGCCGCTGCCCGTGCCGATCGCGTTGTTCCGCAGCACCGAGCGTGATCCCGACGACTACGCGCCGTCGCCCGAGATCGCGCAGCTTCGCCTGGACCCGGCCTGGGGATGGTCCCGCTTCTCGACGCTCCCCGTCGCGGTGACGGACGTCCCCGGCGACCACCTGACCATGCTGCTCGATCCGCATGCCGGCGCCCTCGCCGCCCATGTCAACTCGTTCCTGGAAAAACAACCCTCATGAAACTGACATCAACGCCGACGATCGACAACACTTTCGCCCGCAAGGTCTGCATCAACCTGGACCGGCGCCCCGACCGCTGGGAAGCGATGCAACGAAAATTCGCAGAGCAGAACATCGTCACGGTGGAACGGCTGTCCGCCGTCGATGCAAAACAGGTGAGCGTGCCGGAATCGTTGAGCCACATGCGTCCGCAGGACTACGGCTGCACGATGAGCCATCTCGCCGCGGTGAAACAGGCGAAGGCCGCCGGTGCGAGCGAAGTCCTGATCTTCGAGGACGACGCATTCTTCGACGCCGAGTTCGCCGCGCGCTTCCCCGAGTTCATCGCGCAAGTGCCGGACGACTGGCACATGCTGTTCCTGGGCGCGTATCACTTCACGCCGCCCATTCCCGTCGCGCCGAACATCGTCAAGGCCGTGGAGACGCTCACCGCGCATGCATACGTCGTCAGGGACTCGCTTTACGACGCGTTCATCGCGATCAACGAAAACCCGCCGGCGATCAACGACCGCAACAACCTCGTCCTGCAGCAGACGTTCAATTGCTACTGCTTCGAGCCGAACCTGGTCGGTCAGGAGTCCGGCTACTCCGACATCATGGACGAAGTGATGCCGGAGAAGCCGCTGACCTATTCGATGCCCATTCCGGACGGCTGGTAACGCCTGCCGCCCCGTGCTCGCCGCGAACCCTCACTCGACAGCCCATTGAACCTCATGCAAACCACCACCGTTGACCTCGAAGCGGCGTTCGTACAGGCCGCGCTGGATGCGCTTCACCGGGACTGCAAGCTCGGCGACGCGATTTCGCTGGCTTACGGGAAATGCGAATCGACTGCCGGCGTGATCGACCTGATTTTTCCGTTGATCACGAAGAAACTGCGGATCGACTACATCCTCATGTACAGCATCGAAAGCAATCCGCGCACGCTCCTGCATTTTCTTCGGCAGGTCGAATCGCGGCTGGCACGGAGCGAAAACTGGACGGCCGCGTCGGTCGAGGCCGCGTTGCGAAGCGTGGCCGATTCGACGGACAGCGTCGGCTGGGCGCGTGCGCAGCGCCTGCTGAAGTGCTGCATCCTGTTTTCCGATTCGCCGCTGGGCATCGTGGAAAGCATCACGTTCCTGGGCCAGCACGAAACCTCGTCGAGGTTGAGATCAGCGGCAAGCAATGTCGAACTCAGCCACCTGATCAACTGAGACCTATTGGCCACGCATGCATTCCGCTCAAAGCAAATCGCCGCCCTGGCATTCCGCCGTCACGCTGATGTGGCGCAGTCATCCCTGGCTGACGCTGGGCACGGTCCTGACGGGCCTCGTCAGCGGCATCGCGTCGATCGTGGGCGTCGGGTTGATCGGCACCGCGCTGCACGACCCGTCCGATCGACGGACGCTGCTGCTGATGTTCATTGCGGTGAACGTCATCGCGGTGGTCTGCAGGAGCGGCGCGGCCGTGATGCCGTCCTATGCGTGCATGAAGGTCATGACGAGATTGCGCGTCAACCTGTGCAAAAGGATCCTGGCGACCCCGCTCGATGAAATCGACCGACGCGGCGCCCCCCATGTGCTGACCCTGCTGACACAGGACATTCCGCAGCTGAGCCAGACCCTGCTCACGATACCGACGATCATCGTTCAATCCGTCGTGCTGATCTGCAGCATCGTCTATCTCGCCTATCTCTCGTGGATCGTTTTCGCGTCGACGATGATCCTGACCCTCGTCGGCCTGGTGCTTTACCTGTTCTTCTATCGGAAGGCGGTCAATTTCACCGAGCGGGTTCGCGATGAATTCGTCCAGTTCAACGAATACACGCATGGCCTCGTGTTCGGCATCAAGGAGCTGAAGCTCAACCGGGCGAGGCGTCGGTGGTTCACCCGGGCCGCGATCGAACTGTCATCGAAGCGCGTGGCGGGATTCAATTACATCGAACGCTTCTGGTTCATGAGCGGCGACAGCATCGGCCAGATCACCGTCGCGGTCCTGCTCGGCTTCCTGCTGTTCGGCGTGCCTTCGCTCGGCGTCGTGGATCCATCCGTCCTCACGGCGAGCATCCTGGCCGTGCTCTACATGATGGGGCCCTTGACCATGCTCATCAATATCCTGCCGGTGGTGGCCGAAGGCAAGACCGCGCTCGCCCGGCTGGCGGAATTCGGCTTCCTGATCGACGACACGCAGGACGCACGCAATGAGCCGCCCGTTCCGGGCACCGTGGCATCCCCATCGCCGAAATCATGGAAGGTCATCGAGTTGAACGAGGTGACGATGAACTACCGTGACAATGAATCGTCGGCCGACTTCGTGCTCGGCCCCATCAACATGACGATTCATGCCGGAGAACTCGTCTATGTGATCGGCGGCAACGGCAGCGGCAAGAGCACGTTGGGCAAGGTCCTCAGCGGCCTCTATGCGCCGACCGGCGGCACCATTTCGCTCGACGGAAAAGTCATCGACGACGACGCCCGGGAACGCTACCGAAACCTGTTTTCCGCCGTCTTCACCGATTTCCATTTGTTCAATCGCATCATCGGGCCGGATCGGGGCAATGACAGCATCGAGCTTGCCCGGAAGTACCTCGACACCCTGAAGCTCGCGGACAAGATCGAGATTTCCGGCCGCACCTACTCGACCACCCGGGCGCTATCGACCGGGCAACGCAAGCGCCTGGCGCTGCTTTGCGCGTACATCGAGGATCGTCCGATTTACATCCTGGACGAATGGGCCGCCGATCAGGATCCGGTCTTCAAGCGATTCTTCTATGAAGTGCTGGTTCCCGACCTGAAATCCCGCGGGAAATGCGTCGTCATCATTACCCACGACGATCAGTACTTCAAGCTGGCGGACCGGGTCATTCGCCTCGATAGCGGCCGTATCTTCTCCGATACGGCCGTGTGCGCCGTCCCGGCCGAAGCCGCCGGATGAGCCGCGATCCTGATGGGGACACGATGCGCGCCGTCCGTCGCCAACGGGCGGAACGCTCGCCGTGCGCCGTACCGGATTCGACGACCGGCGATGCGTCTGTCCCGGCAAACCGTTACAGACGCATTCGCACGCGGGTGTTTAAATCATGTCGGCATCCATGCGCACACGCGCAGCTTCAACGTCTCATCAGGAATCCTTTCATGGAGTTCAGCAGATTGTTCGCACACGTCGGCGAAGCGATCTCGAGCAGCGGGAGCCGACGTTTCCCCCGAATGATGTACAACCTGATCGCCGCGGCGGTCCCCGTCGACGAGATCCGCATTTCGGAGCTGGCGGTCGACGACGCGCCTGACGGCCATCCCGCGGTGCGCAGCCTCGGCGCGGTCGGCGCGGCGCTCGCGAAGGCCGGCGTGGCCGCCGCCTGTTGCGGGCCGCAGATGCCGTCGCGCCCGGGGGCGAGCCCTCTGCACGTCGACGACACGCTCGCCGGCCACGGCCCGATTCACGCGCAACTCGACCGCTTCATCGTCATGCAGGCGGCGGTCGTGTCGCCGCGTTACGCGCAATTCCACCTCGTGACCCGCAAGCGGGGCCACTGTTACGTGATCTCGTTGTATCGCACGTGTACGTTCGACGATTTCTCGCCGCAGGAGCGGACCTTCCTCAAGGAACTCTCGCACGTGCTGTTTCCGATCGTCGAGAGCCATGTCGCGGCGCTCGATGCGACGCCACCGGCCGCCCATGTGACGCTCGCCGCGCCACCGGCGACGCAATCGGGCCGGGAGCGCGTGGCGCGGCGGTTCGCCGAGCGTCTGCGGCAAGCGGGCGTCAAGCTGTCGACGCGCGAGATCGAGGCATGCACGGCACTGCTGGCCGGCGACACGGTGCCCGCCATCGCCATGCGTTTCGCGCTGCGCGAAAGCACCGTCGAGACCTACCTGAAGCGGGCCGCCGTCAAGCTGGGCTTCAGCGGGCGTCATGGCCTGACGCGCTGGATGCTCGACGAGACGGCCGGGGCCGCGACGGAAGCGGGCGGGGACGGCATGCGAAGCGTGCGGCGCGACTACGCGTCGCCGCGCATCGGAACCTGAGGGCCCGCGGCCCGAACGGGCCCATACGGCGGCACGGCGTGCATCAGGCGCGGCACGCCAGGCACTTCAGCGCGCGCGACGCCGACGCAGGCGCAGGCGACGCGCGAAACACCATGGGACGACTGCCGCCGGTTTCCATCTCGCGTCGCACGTCGGCAATCTAGCCCGGCGCCGCAACCCGCGCTGCCGCACCCGGTGACATCGTCGTCATCGCCCGCGACGACGCGCATCGGAGCGGGCGCGTGCGACAGCCATCCGGGCTAGTCGGCCGGCGGTGTGTCGGCGTCACGCCGCCGACGCGCACGGTACGGAATCGTCGATCATCCATTTCGTGAGCCCGTGCCGGCCGCTGATGCCGAGCTTCACCGCGGCGCGCTTGATGTACGTCTCGATCGTGCTCTCCTTCACACCGAGCTCGCCGGCCATTTCGCGCAACATCTTGCCCGCGAGCAGGCCGAGGCACACTTCGTTTTCACGCGCCGACAGCACGACCCGCGCGCGCGCGAGCCGCGATTCGAACTCGTGGCGCAGCGCGTCGACGCCGGGCAAGCCTGCCGTCGCACCGGGCGCCGTCGCGCATTCGAGCGTGCCGTGCCGACGCGTCGACGCATGCCACTCGACGAGCGGCAACAGCGTATCGGCGAAATTCTTCAGGAACGACATCTCCTGCAACGAGAAGTCGCGATGCGATGCCGTGCGATGCAGCGAGATCACGTAGCGCCGATTCGCCTTGCCCGACACGAGATGGCACTGGAATCCGCCGCCCGGCCCGCGCGGCGGCGCGACTTCGCCGCCATTGCCACGCCGCAACAGCGGATTGATGTGAATGAGCTGCCGGTCGCAGGCCGCCAGGATCCGGTTCAACGGCGGATGCGCGGCCGGTTCCCGCTCGCCGTGCGC
>NZ_JAAGPC010000312.1:0-5744 GCF_017104595.1 Burkholderia sp. Tr-20390
TGCGCGCGGCCGCGGCCGGCGACCCGGCGCGACGAGCCAGATCGCCGATGCGGCGCGCAACCCCTTCCGCGAGCGCGATGCCGAAATCAGCGGGTTCGGGCAGCCGCGCGACGAGGCCGCCGGTAAATTCGAGCGTGTCGTCCTGCGCGTTCACGTTCATGCGCGGCCCCCTTCCATCATCCGGTCGAGCGCGTCGACGAGCGCGCGCTCGGGCCGCCGCGCATGCACGCCGGCCGGCTCGCCGCCGCTGCGCCAGCCGGGCCGTACACCGCGCACGAACAGGTACAGGTAGCCCGCGATATGCGTGTCGTAGTCGTAGTCGGGCAGCCGACCGCGCAGATAGCGGTGCAGTGCGACCGTATAGAGCAGCGCCTGCAGGTGATACGCGTGATCGGCCATCGCGACGTCGAGCGCGCGCGGGCCATAGGCGTCCGGCGTCGTGCCGAGATGGTTCGACTTCCAGTCGACGATCCAGAAGCGGCCGTCGTGTTCGACGATCATGTCGATGAAACCCTTGATGAAACCGGCGAGCATGCCCGCCTCCAGTGCAACGTCCGGGTAGCCGTGCGCGACCAGCAGCCGGCGCAGCGCCATCAGGTCGAGCGCGGGCGCCGGGAACAGGAAACCCATTTCGTCGAGCCGCTTCGCGGGGTCGAGATCGGCGAGCCGCATGCCCGGCACGAGCTCGGTGTGCACGACATCGTCGACCAGCTGCACCATCATCGCCGGCAGGCGCGTTGCCAGCTCGGGCACGGCCTCGACCGGCCGGTCGTGCAGCGCGCCGAGCGCGGCCCTGGGCCACGACTCGGGCTCGGTGAAGCGGCTGAGTTCGAACAGGCGGTGCAGGCACTCGCCGGCCGCCGCGCCGCGCGGGAACACGAGGATATCGTCGTCCGGCGGCTCGGGCGCAACCGGATCGGCCAAGAGCCATTCGCCATCCGGCGCCACCGCGGCCAGTGCGTCGTGATCGGGCCGCAGCTCGTCATCGGGCACGGCCGCGACGCCCGCCTCCTCGCGCGCCATCGACGCGGTCAGCGAACTGAAGCTGGCCATCCGCCACGCATCGCGCAGCACGCGCGTCGCATGGCGCGCCGCGAGCGTCTGCGATGCGTCGTGCCCCGCCGCGAGGCGCTCGGGTCGCACGGGCGCCGGTAGCGGCGCGACGCTCACGGGGCCACCCGCGAGCGCCTGCCACGCCGCATCGAGCGCGGCCTCGTCGGGCGGCTCGTCGAGCCACGCATCGAATGACTGGCCGGCACCCGCGACGAGCCAGTTGAGCACGCTGCGCCGCGATTCACGCGTCGAGCGCGACGACAGGTACGGCCCGGCGACGACGTAGCAGCGATAGACCGCGCGCGTGAGCGCCACGTAGACGAGCCGCGCGCGTTCCGCCGCCTGCTCGCGCAGCGCCTGCCGCGCCGCATGCTCGGCTGCCTCGTCGTCGCACCCGTAATGCAGCACCGCGTCGCCCGCCTCGTCGTGATACTCGCGCGCATCGGGCAATGCGGACGCGGGCGGCTCGCGCAACCCGCCGTCGTTCAGGAACGGACAGAACACGATCGCGTATTCGAGGCCTTTCGACTTGTGCACGGTGACGATCTGCACGAGGTTGCGATCGGATTCGAGCCGCAGCTGCGCTTCCTCGCCGCCGCCGTCGAGCCGTTGCGCGGCGAGCCAGCGCAGCGTCGGCGCGATGCCCGGCTGCGCGGACGCGCGTGCCTGCGTCAGTTCGGCCAGATGGTTGATGTCGGTCACGCGGCGCTCGCCGTCCGCGCCGGCCATCAGGCGCTCGGCAATCCGCAGCTCCCGCGTGAACGTGCGCCACATCACCGCGAAGCCGCGTTCGCGCCACAACAGCCGATACCGCGAGAAGCGCTCGACCCAGCTCATCGCGTCGGCGCTGTCCGCCGCCGAGGCTTCCCGTTGCGCGTCGCCGTCGCCCTGCTCCATCCGCCACAGCGCACCGGCATCGAGGCCGAACCAGTCGGATGCGAGCGCCGCGCGCAGGCGCCGCAGGTCGCCCGGTGCATCGATCGCCGCCAGCACGCGCTCGAGCTGCTCGGCGTCGCCGGTCGAGAACACCGAAGCCTGCGCCAGTTCGACGCTGCCGATGCCCCACGTGGCCAGCACGCGCTTCACGAGACTGCCCTGTCGGTGCGTCTGCACGAGTACCGCGATGTCGCCCGGCGACAGCGGTGTCTCGCCGAGCCGCACGCGCCCTTCGCGCGCGCCGCGCATCAGCCGTGCGATCTCGGCGGCGCAGGCCTGAGCGGCCTGTGCCTGTGCATCACGCTTGAGCAACGTGCCTTCGCCGCCTGGCAACGCCCACACCCGGAAGTCGCCCGCCGGGCCCGGATCGGTTGCGTCGACGAACGGCGCGCGCACGCGCGTGCCGGCGCGCACCGCGTAGTAGTCGAGCCCGTCGAGCACGAACGCGCGCGGATTCGACATGAAAAAGCGGTTGCATGCATCGACGATCGCGGGCGTCGACCGCTGGTTGACCGCGAGCGTGTAGCACGCGCTCGCCCGTGCGCGCGCGGCGAGATAGGTATGCAGATCGGCCGCGCGGAAGCTGTAGATCGCCTGCTTCGGATCGCCGACCAGGAACAGCGGGCCGCCCGGCGCGAAGATCCGGTCGAAGATCGCGAACTGCAGCGGGTCGGTATCCTGGAACTCGTCGATCAGCGCGGCCGGATAGCGCGCGCGCAGTGTCTCGGCGAGCCACGGATGCGCATGCAGCGCGTGGTACAGGTTCGCGAGCAGATCGTCGAACGAGACGACGCGCCGCGTGCGCTTGCGCTCGGCCAGCTCGCCCGGCGCCATGTCGAGCCATTCGGCGATCAGCGCGAGCCAGCGCGCGCGCTGCGCGGCCTCGGCCGCCGCCACGGCCGCTTCGAGCGCGTCGGCCACGTCGAAGAACGCGTGTTCGGGCGTCGCGCCGCCTTTTTTCGTCGCCTTCACGAGCGCGGTGCGCGTGAGCTTCAGCGCGGCCTTCGGCAGCGCAGCCGTCGCGTCGCCCTGCGCGAAATGCGCGGCCCATGCGGCCAGCGCATCGGCCACGGCCTCGGGTTTGTGCGAGCGCTGGTTGAGCGCGGGTTGCGCGGTGCGCAGTAACGTATCGATTGCTTCGCGTTCAGCCGCCCACATCCGCTCGGCCTCGGCGAAGCATTCGGCGGCCGCCGCCTCGGCCGATTCGTCCGGCTCGGTCACACCGTCCCAGCGCAGCGCGGCAAGCGGCTTCTTCAGCCGGCGCGCGAGCTGCGCATCGAGCGCGGCCGGGCCGGCGCCCGATTCGACGAGCCAGATCGCGAAGCCCGGCCAGCGCGCGGCTGCCGGCTCAACGCGTGTGCGCCAGAAATCCGCTGCCAGTTCGAAGCGCAGCGACGCATCGTCGGCCTCCATGTCGAATGCGAACGGCATCGCCGCCGCGAACGGCGCTTCCTGCAGTGCGCGCTGGCAGAACGCATGGATCGTATGGATCGCGGCCTGATCGAACGCGCGCAGCGCACGCCGGATCCGCTTCGCGGCCGTTTCGGGATCGAGCGCGCCGTCTTCGCCGAGCGTGGTTTCCAGCAGACGCTCGATGAACGGATCGCCGCCGTCGTCACCCGTGTCGAGCGCGTGCGCGAGCTGCGCGAGGCGACCGCGAATCCGTTCGTGCAGCTCGGCGGTCGCCGCTTTCGTGAAGGTCACGACGAGGATTTCATCCGCACCGAGATCCTTCTCCAGCAGCAGGCGCACATACAGTGCGCAGATGTTCCAGGTCTTGCCGGTGCCGGCCGACGCCTCGATCTGGTTGACACCGTCGAGCGGGCACGCGAAAACGTCGAGTTCGAGCGCCTGCTGCGGCTGCGACACGGCGCTCATGCGACCTCCTTCAGATGTGCGACGAGCGGATCGAACACGAGCCGCGCGAGCGTGCCGAACGGCTCGTCGAGCGATGCATGTGCGCCGCGCCACGCGATCGCGATGGCAGGATCGTCGGCTTCGCTCACGACCCGTTCGTTGATCCAGACGCTCGCGGCCTTCGCGTCGCCGTCGGACACCCTCGCCCACGCGCTGCGCGGGAAAAACCGCAGCGGCATGCGCCGCCCCGCGCGAAACAGCGCGGCCAGCGGCGCGAGCTGCTCGAGCGGCGCCGCGACGGGTGTCAGCTCGAATGCACCGCCGCTGCCGAACCACAGCGTGCGGCGCGGGCCACCGGGCTCCACCGCGCAGTAGACGAGATGCGCGAGCCACGCGGACAGGTAGTCGCGCGCACTCGGCCGTGCATAGCGATAGATGATCTGCCCGGCCGGCGTGAGCCGGTTCAGCGTGCCGTGCAGGTCGAGCGGCGCGCTCACCGCGTCGCCCGACAGCTGCGCGTCGTCGGCGCCGAACAGCGCCTGTTCGGTGTCCGGCCAGGCCGGCACGACGGTGAGCGTGAACGGCCGCCGCTCCATCCCGTCGGCCAGCGCGCGGCGCACGTTCGACGCAAGTTGCGTCATCGAGCCGAGCGCCTGGTCGCGCCACACGGCGCCGGTCGCGCCGCCCGGCAGTTCGGGGCTCGCGTCCGCAATGCGCAGCGCGTGATCGTGCACGCCGCCCTCGTCCGACTCGATCAGCAACGGCAGCACGCGCTCGGCGAGTGCATCGCTGCCGGCGAAGTCGAGCGCGAACGGCTCGGTGTCGAGCAGTTCGGCCTGCGCGTCGGCGAGCACGATGCCGAGCCGCGCGCGCAGCAGCGCACGCGCGGGATGGCGCCAGAAGCGTTCGAATTCGCTGAATGCGACAGGCTCGACCGGTTCGGCCGGCAGCGGCTGCGCGAAGAACGGCAGCTCGCGCGGCCCGTCGCGCGACGCCTCGGCGGCCAGCAGCGTCGCGAGCGTCGCACGCTCGGCGTCGAAGGAAACGAGTTCGCTGCCGGGCTGGAAATAGGCGGCCGCGAACGGTTGCAGCGGATGCTCGACGACGAATGCACGCCGCGCGGCATCGACCGCGTCCGGCGCCGCGTCGGGCCCGGCCGTGACGAGCGCGAGATGGTCGAGCAGTTCGTCGACGAGTGCCGCGGGCGGCAACGGCGCGTTGTCGCGAATGCTGCGGCCCGTGTAGGCAATCATCAGCCGGTCGCGCGTGGCAAGCAGCAGGTCGAGAAACAGGTTGCGCTCGTCGTCGCGGCGCTGGCGGTCGCCCAGCTTCGGCAACACGGCCATCAGGTCGAATTCGTCGGCGCGCGCGAGGCTCGGCAGCACGCCATCGTCCATCCCGAGCAGGCAGACGACGCGATACGGCAGGCCGCGCAGGCTCGTCAGCGACGAGAACGTGACGCCGCCCCACGGCACGCCGCCGCGCGCCGGATCGTCGAGCGCGGCGGCCAGCCCCGCCCGGACGACGGCCGCCGGCAACGCTTCGTCGGGCGCGCCCTCCGTCATCGCGGCCAGCATCGCGTCGAGCGCGTCGCGCACGCCCGCGAGCGCGTCCGCATACGCGGCGCCCGAATCGAAGAACCGCGCGAGCGTATCGGCGAACAGCTCGCTCCAGCCTTGCGGCGTATGCGATTCGGCCAGCCGCCGCGAGAAGCCGTCGAGATCGTCGGTGAAGCGCGCGAGCCGGCCGAGCAGTTCGGCCTCGCTGCCGGTGGCCGCCTCGATCGGCAGCCACGCGCCGACCGGCGCCGCGCCTTCCGGCATCGCATAACCGAGAAAGAGCCGCGCGAGCGCATCGGAGAACGTATGGCGCGGCGACGGCACGGCTGCATCGTCGCT
>NZ_JAAGPC010000313.1:0-238 GCF_017104595.1 Burkholderia sp. Tr-20390
GAAAAAAAAAAAAATTAGGACCTACCCCACAGCTGTCTCTTGGTTTCTACCGTGCACGACCAGTTGAGGATTTCATGCCGATTTATTTTTTCCTACTGCATCAACAGTTTCCGCACACAGGTTGACATATTTGACTCACCAAAACCAGACAGCATTCTCTTTGGCGCTAACTTCCTCAAGCAATCCTTCTATCATTTAGTTCATTCCTGACTCGCTATGGCCCATTTAAAAGCCTAGC
>NZ_JAAGPC010000314.1:0-6059 GCF_017104595.1 Burkholderia sp. Tr-20390
TCGCCTCGACGTTCACGCTTCACGATTATTCGGCCGGCAAGTCGCGCGGGAACGCGATCGGGGATGGTTCCGCCGTCATTCCGCTTCAAACGAAGTCGAAGAAACTCTACTGCTTCAACTACCACGCCGCGCGACGACAATCACCGTGCAACGGCCCCCGCGAAGGCGGCGGACGCCGGCACCGCTCATTAACGGAGAAAGGCATGCAATTCGACAAGCGCGCCTGGCTCGACAAGATCAAGCAGATGTTCGCGGGCTTCGACCGCCCGCTCGCCCTCATCGTGTTCCTGCTGCTGTGCGTCGGCATCGTCACGCTGTACAGCGCGGCGATCGACATGCCCGGCCGCGTCGAGGACCAGTTGCGCAACATCCTGCTGACGTTCGTGCTGATGTGGGTGATCGCCAACATCCCGCCCACGACGCTGATGCGCTTCGCGGTCCCGCTCTACACGTTCGGGGTCGCGCTATTGATTGCGGTCGCGCTGTTCGGGATGACCAAGAAGGGCGCGAAGCGCTGGCTGAACGTCGGCGTCGTGATCCAGCCGTCGGAAATCCTCAAGATCGCGACACCGCTGATGCTCGCGTGGTACTACCAGCGCCGTGAGGGCGGGCTGCGCTGGTACGACTTCATCGTCGCGTTCGGGATCCTGCTGGTACCGGTCGGGCTGATCGCGAAGCAGCCCGACCTCGGCACGGGCCTGCTCGTGTTCGCGGCCGGCTTCTTCGTGATCTACCTCGCCGGCCTGTCGTTCAAGCTGATCGTGCCGGTGCTCGTCGCGGGCGTGATCGCGGTCGGCTCGATCGCCGTGTTCGAAGAGCGCATCTGCCAGCCCGAAGTGCAGTGGCCGCTGATGCACGATTACCAGAAGCACCGCGTATGTACGCTGCTCGACCCGACTTCCGACCCGCTCGGCAAGGGCTTCCACACGATCCAGGCCGTGATCGCGATCGGCTCGGGCGGCGTGCTCGGCAAGGGCTACCTGAAAGGCACGCAGGCGCACCTCGAATTCATTCCGGAGAAGCACACCGACTTCATCTTCGCGGTGTTCTCCGAGGAATGGGGGCTCGTCGGCGGGCTCGTGCTGCTGACGCTGTACATGGCGCTGATCGCACGCGGGCTCTATATCGCCGCGCAGGGCGCGACGCTGTTCGGCCGCCTGCTCGCGGGCTCGCTCACGCTCGCGTTCTTCGTCTATGCGTTCGTCAACATCGGGATGGTGAGCGGCGTGCTGCCGGTCGTCGGCGTGCCGCTGCCGTTCATGAGTTACGGCGGCACCGCGCTCACGACGCTCGGCATCGCGATCGGGATGATCATGAGCGTCGGGCGGCAGCGGCGGTTGATGAAGAGTTGACCGCGCGGCACGCATCGCATAAAGAAAAACGGCGCTTCGGCGCCGTTTTTTTTCGACTGCGGATGACAAGGGCGGCCACGCAGTGCCGCGCGGCGCGCGCCCCCGCTCACGGCGGCGGTGCGTGTGCGCCGCCCGGCTCCGCCCCGGCGCCCGATGCCGGCCCCTGCGCCTTCAGCCGCGCACTCAGCTCCTTGAATTTCAGCCCGGCCGTCTCGTCGCCCTGCGCGGCCGCCGCCGCGTAATACGCCCGCGCGATGTTGAGGTTCTGCGCGACACCGTCGCCACCGCGCTCGTAGAACGACGCGGTCACGTACTGCGCGGTCGGTTCGCCCGCGTCGGCGGCCTGCTTGTACCACGTGAACGCCTGCCGGTTGTCGCGCGGCGTGCCGCGCCCGTCGAGGAACTGGTTCGCGAGCGACAGCTCGGCCTGCACGTGCCCCTGTTTCGCCGCCCGCAGGAACCAGCGGTGCGCTTCGGCCGGATCGCGCGCGACGAACTCGCCGTCGTCGAACATCCGGCCGTATACGTACTGCGCATGCGACATGTTCGCGTCGGCCGCGCGCTTCAGCCAGCGCAACCCTTCGTCGACGTTCGCGGTCACGCCTTCGCCCGTCAGCAGCATCATCGCGTAGTTGAATTGCGCGAGACGGTCGCCGCGCTCGGCCGCGTCGTGGAACTGCACCAGCGCCGCACGAAAGTCGCCGGCGTTGTAGTCGGCGACCGCCGACTGCGTCTCGCGCGACGGATCGGGCTTCGCCTGCGGCGCGCCCTGCGCGGCAGCCGCGATCCACACGACCCACAGGCCGAGCACCGCGCCGACCTGCCGGCGCCTCCCGATCCCACCCTGCGCGCGCCCACGGCACGCGCCATCGCCACCGTTCATGACCGCACCTCCTGCAGCGCCTGCCGCGTGGCGCGCAACAACCAGCTGACGTCGGCCGACACCGTGATCATCCGGTAGCCGGCCTCGCGATACTGGCGCGCGGCCGCCGTATCGCCCGCGAAGATCCCGACCGCGACGCCGGCCTGCCGGCCGGCCGCGAGCACGCGCGCCATCGCGGTTTCGACGTCCGGGTGACGGATGTCGCCGAGGTGACCGAGGCTCGCCGCGAGATCGGCCGGGCCGACGAACAGGCAATCGATGCCGGGCAGCGCCGCAATCCGCTCGACTTCATCGACGCCGCGCGCCGACTCGATCTGCACGATCACCGCGACCTGCGCATTCGCCGTCTGCACGTAGTCGCGACGCATGCCGAACGCCGCCGCGCGCACCATGCCCGCGACGCCGCGCAGCCCGTCCGGCGAATCGGGCGACGGATAGCGCGTGAGCCGCACCGCGTGCGTGGCGTCGTCGAGCGTCTCGATGCAGGGAAACATCAGCGTGCGCGCGCCCGCATCGAGCGCACGCTTCACGAGCCACGGCTCACGCGCCGGCACGCGCACGACGGGCTCGCTCGGCAGATGAGCGGCGGCGATCGCGCGCAACTGCGATGCAACATCGCGGCTGTCGTTCGGCGCGTGCTCCATGTCGATGCAGAGCCAGTCGTAGCCGGCATGCGCGAGCGCTTCCGCGGCCGAGTCGCTGCCGAGCGACAGCCACAGGCCGTACAGCGGCTCGTCGCCGTCGCGCAGGCGTTGTTTGAGGGAATTGGTGAGCGTGCTCATCGATACGGCCTCCTGGACGGAACGGCAATCGAACGGGACAAGCAACGGGCAAAGCGGAGCGCGACACACCGGGCAGCGAAGCACGGCGGCGCCAGGACCGGGCCCTGGAACGTTGGTCGGCCATGGGCGGCCGATCTGACAGCGCCGGCCGCACGACCCGCGCACGGCGGCGTTTTTCGGCGCCACGCAACGATCATAGCGCGGCGTTACGCGAAATGTGGGAACGGACGGGGAGCGAGGCGGGACGGGGCCGCAGGATGCGGCGTCAGGCAGCCCGCGCCGGGTGGCGGGGCGGCCGGGAAGGCGGGATCAGCGGCCGGGCTGGCGCTCGACGTCGGCCCAGCAGTTCGGCGTTTCGTACAGGCGCACGCGCTCGAGCCGCAGGTTCACGCCGTAGTGCGCGTCGTACACGTTCGCGAGGATGTCGAACGCGATCGCCGCGAGGTTCTCGACGGTCGGAATCCGGTCGATCACGACCGTCTTGTGGTCGGCCATCTGCTCGAGGAACGAGCGCACGACGTCGTCGCGCGCATAGACCAGGAACGCGTGGTCCCACTTGCCGACCAGGTGCTCCATCGCGAGCGCCTTCACGTCGGCGAAATCCATCACCATGCCGCGGTCGGGCGCCCCCTCAGTATCGACGAGATCGCCGCGCAGCGTGACTTCGAGCACATAGCGATGGCCATGCAGGTTCCGGCACTGGCTGCGGTGGTCGGGAATGCGGTGGCCCGCGTCGAATTCGAGTTTTCGGGTAATCAGCACGATGTCAAAAGCCGGGGCTCAGGGAATGTTCAGATATTTGTGGGTCTGCATCGACAGCCGCCACTGCGGATGACGCTTGCACCAGTCGATCGCGAGCTTCGTATTGAGGTCGCGCGACGGGCCGTCCATCGGCTGGACGAGGTAATACTCGAAGTCGAGCTTCGCGTAGTCGGCGAGCCGCTGGTTGTCCTGCGGGATCACGACCTTCAGCTCGTTGCCCTTCGTGACGACGAGCGGCGCGTCGGCCTTCGGGCTCACGCAGATCCAGTCGATCGATTCGAGCACCGGCAGCGAGCCGTTGGTCTCGATCGCGATCTCGAAGCCGGCCGCATGCAGCGCATCGACGAGCGGCTGGTCGAGCTGCAGCATCGGCTCGCCGCCCGTGCAGACGACGAAGCGGTGCGCCTCGCCCTCCGGCCACAGGCCGGCGATCGTCGCGACGAGCGCTTCGGCATCCTTGAACTTGCCGCCGTTCTCGCCGTCGGTGCCGACGAAGTCGGTATCGCAGAAGCGGCACACGGCCTCCGCACGATCCTCTTCGCGGCCCGACCACAGGTTGCAGCCGGCGAACCGGCAAAACACGGCCGGCCGGCCCGCGTTCGCGCCCTCGCCCTGCAACGTGTAGAAAATTTCCTTGACCGCGTAAGTCATCGTGCTTCGTCCGGCTCGCGCCGCTCGTTGTCGATCAGAATCCGTTAATCACCAGGCGCTGCCGTTGCCGCTGCATCACAGCGGCGCTTCGGTCACCCGCTCGCCCTTCAGGTAGGCCTCGTAGCCGCGCTTGCGCAGCTTGCAGGCCGGGCATTCGCCACAGCCGAAGCCCCAGTCGTGCAGTTCCGCGCGCTCGCCCACGTAGCACGTGTGCGTCTCGACGCGGATCAGTTCGACGAGCGCTTCGCCGCCGAGCTGTTCGGCGAGCTGCCAGGTTTGCGCCTTGTCGAGCCACATCAGCGGCGTCTCGAGCACCATGCGCGTATCCATCCCGAGGTTCAGCGCGACCTGCAGCGCCTTCATCGTGTCGTCGCGGCAGTCGGGATAGCCCGAGAAATCCGTCTCGCACATCCCGCCGACCAGCACGCGCAGCCCGCGGCGATAGGCGATCGCCGCGGCGATCGTCATGAACATCAGGTTGCGGCCCGGCACGAACGTGTTCGGCAGGCCGTTCGCCGTCGTCTCGATCTCGATCGTGCGCGTCATCGCGGTATCGCTGATCGCGCCGAGCACCGACAGGTCGATCATGTGATCGTCACCGAGCCGGTCCGACCAGGCGGGAAAGTCACGCTTCAGCGCTTCGCGCACGCCTTCGCGACATTCGAGCTCGACGCGGTGGCGCTGGCCGTAATCGAAGCCGAGCGTCTCGACCGTCTGGTAGCGTTCGAGAGCCCATGCCACGCACGTGGCCGAGTCCTGCCCGCCGGAAAACAACACGAGCGCGCCGTCTTTAGCGTCTGTCCGAATCACCGTGATACTCCGTGAATGTGTAGGCTCGCGTCGCGCTGCGCCCCGGGGCCGGCTGCCGCCGGGCGGCCCGACGCGTGCCGGCCTGGGCCGGCTCGACCAGTATAGGCAGCGCAATCGGCCGCGAACGCGGCGGAGCGCTTATACCGCCCATCGCGCGGCATCGTTGCCGCGCGCCACGGCGGCGCCACGCTGGCAGCCTGCCGTGCGCATGAAGCGATGCGCTAAGTTATTGAGCGGACACGGATTTTATCATGCCCTCATGAACACTGCCGGGCACGCCATCCCACGTCATGCATCACGCAAACCCCGCCACAAACGAAAAACCCCAAGAACCTTCCGATTCTTGGGGTTTTAATTCTGGTGGCCTGGGTCGGAATCGAACCAACGACACGCGGATTTTCAATCCGCTGCTCTACCAACTGAGCTACCGGGCCAACGAAGAAGAGAAAGTATATCCACCCTTCGTTACTTGATCAAGTACTTTCACGAAATATTTTATACGGCGCCTTCGGACGGCTTCTTGCCGAGCTCGACACCGAGCTGCTTGAGCTTGCGATACAGGTGCGTGCGCTCGAGGCCCGTCTTCTCCGCGACGCGCGTCATGCTGCCGTTTTCGCGCGCGAGGTGATATTCGAAGTACGCGCGCTCGAACGCATCGCGCGCTTCGCGCAACGGGATGTCGAACGGGATCGCGGCCGTCTGGCCCGCGAGGCCGAGTGCCGGATCGGAAGAGCGGCGTGTAGGGAAAGGGGGTATGGCATGGGGTAGATCGCGTTGTGGGCCGCGCGCTGATGACAGAAGATGATATATATTAAATCA
>NZ_JAAGPC010000031.1:0-64203 GCF_017104595.1 Burkholderia sp. Tr-20390
TGGCGGCCGGGGCCGGCGGCGCGATGGTGCCCTGCACGGCGTGATCGTTGCCCGCGGGCGCCGCGGCAACGGGCGCGGCCGAATCGCCGATGCCGGCATCCTCGATCGCGCGGTGATCCGCACGCAGGAGCATCACGTAGGCAGTGCCGGCCGCGGCTACCAGGAGCCCACCGGCGATCATCAAGGTCTTGCGGGTACTCGTCATGCTTGCTCACCGCTCATATCGACGTGAACAAGCCATCATACCCGGCGATCGGCCGTCGATCCCGCACGAATACATTTGGTTGCATTGTGCCGGAACACGTTTGGCAAACCGTTCGTCAGACGTATCGCCTCCGTCGTTCCGGCACGATCAACGCACGGGCATCACTCCGGAAACGGCAATTCGGTCTGCCCTTGCGCGCGCATGCCGAACGTGTTCAGCGTCATCGCGACGAGCGCGTAGTAGCCGAGCAATGCAACGAGATTGACGACGGTTTCGTGGCCGAAGCGCGCTTGCGCGCGTGCGAACGTCGCGTCGCTCACGCGCCGCGTGTCGTACAGCTCGCTCGCGAACGCATGGATCAGCGCATCGTCGTCCGACTCGAAGGCGGGCGCGACGCCGCGCCGGATCGCGTCGGCCGTCGCGGCCGGCACGCCCGCGTCGAGTGCGATCGGATGGTGGATGTGCCACTCGGCCTGCGAGCGCCAGCGCGCGGCCGTCACGAGAATCGCGAGTTCCGACAGGCGCAGCGGCAGGCCCGTGCGATAGCGGCAGAACGCGCCGAGCTTCTGCGCATGTTGCGCCAGCTCGGGGCTCGCGATCCAGCCGAGAAACGGCCCGTTCAGGTTGCCGCGCGGGCCGCTGAGAATGTCGGCCAGCACGGCCTTCTGTTCATCGGTGGCCGATGCGGGATCGAACGGAGGCAATCTGTTGGTCATGGCGAAGTCCGGACAAGGTTCGACAAATGCGGTCATGCGCCGGCCGACGCGAGCGCCGCACCGATCGCGCCCGACAGCCGCTCGACGATCGTATCGATCTGCCGCGCGGTGCAAATGAACGGCGGCGCGACCAGGATGTGATCGCCGTGCACGCCGTCGATCGTACCGCCCATCGGATACACCATCAGGCCGCGCTGCATCGCTTCGCGCTTGACCGCCGCATGAAGCTTCAGCGCCGGATCGAACGTCGCCTTGCTGTCTCGATCGCGCACGAGCTCGACGCCGACGAACAACCCGCGGCCGCGCACGTCGCCGATATGCGGATGCGCGCCGTAATGCTCGCGCAACGATGCGCGCAGTTGCTCGCCGCGCGCCTTCACGTTGTCGAGCAGCTTCTCCTCGGCGATCACGCGCTGCACTTCGAGCGCGGCCGCGCACGCGGTTGCGTGGCCGAGGTACGTGTGGCCGTGCTGGAAGAAGCCCGAGCCGTCGACGATCGTCCGGTAGATGCGGTCGCTGACGAGCGTCGCGCCGATCGGCTGGTAGCCCGCGCCGAGCCCTTTCGCGATCGTCAGCAGGTCGGGCGCGACGCCGTCTTCATCGCACGCATACAGGTAGCCCGTGCGCCCCATCCCCGACATGATCTCGTCGAGGATCAGCAGCACGCCGTACTTGTCGCACACCGCGCGAATCTTCTTCAGGTACGTGCGCACCGGCGGCACCGCGCCGGCCGTTGCGCCCACCACCGTTTCCGCGACGAACGCCGCGACGTTGTCCGCGCCGAGTTCGACGATCTTTTGCTCGAGTTCGTCCGCGAGGCGTTGCGCATACGCTTCGTCGGTTTCCCCCGCCTGCTGGTCGCGGTACGCATAACACGGGCTCACGTGGTGCGCCTCGATCAGCAGCGGCAGGAACGGCTCGCGCCGCCACGCATTGCCGCCGATCGCGAGCGCGCCGAGCGTGTTGCCGTGATAGCTCTGGCGTCGCGCGATGAAATGGCGGCGCTGCGGCTCGCCCTTCTCGACGAAATACTGGCGCGCGAGCTTCAGCGCGGCCTCGACCGCCTCGGAGCCGCCCGACACGAAATACACGTGTTCGAGGCCGGCCGGCGCGGCGTCGACGAGCCGGTCGGCCAGTTCCTCGGCCACGTCGGTCGTGAAGAACGACGTATGCGCGTACGCCAGTTGCTGCGCCTGCCGCTTGATCGCGTCGATCACGCGCTGGTTGCTGTGGCCGAGACACGAAACGGCCGCGCCGCCGCACGCGTCGATATAGCGTTTGCCGGTCGAATCGATGATCTCGATGCCGTCGCCTGCGACGGCAACGGGCAAGGTGGCGCGCGGAGCGCGATGGAAAACGGTCGTCATGCGTTGCCTCATGGATCAGGACGCGTCGTGCGCGCGTCCGGACGGCACGATGCGCGTCGCGAAACGCTGCGTGCCGTGTTGGTGAAGAGTGAAATCGATCGATGCCGCGCCGATCGCGAACACGGCCGTGGCCAGCGTGTTCTCGTCGTCGGGGTCGGCCGGATCGTCGCGGTAGATCGGCAGCCCTTGCGGCGCACGATCGCCGAGCACGCGCAGCAGCGCGGCTTCGTCGATCGCGTCGATGGCGGGCGTGAGCGCATCGACGCGGCGCTGGCGGTCGGCCGACGATTGCGTGACGATCTGCGCTTCCGCGTCGCAGCCGGGATGCACGAGATGGTTCGCATGCCCCGCGAGCCGCGTGACGTCGACCACCGAACAGCGCGCGACGCTTGCCTCGATGCTCAGCAGCCGCGCATCGCCGGTCGCGCCCAGCGTGTGATGAAAGCCGCTTGCACGCGCATGGCCGCGCAGCACGTCGGCCGCCGCGTCGAGCGACGTCGCATCGAGCACGGCGCGCGCGAGGATCATGCGCGGCACGCCCGCTGCCGGCGTGCGGATCCGCAGGTTGTTGATCGCCTGCGCGATGCCCGCGCGGTTCGCCGCAAAGGTATGGCCCGGCAGCGAACCGGGGTAGTAGAAGCTGATGAAACCCGGCTTGCCCGCCGGCTGCACGTCGACGAGCAGGCAGCGCTCGCGCAGGTACGGATCGCCGTCCTCGTTGTGCGCGATCCAGCGCGTGCCGGCCGCGTCGCGCGCGGCAAGCGTCGTGCAGCCGTCCGGCGCGTTATGGATCAGCTCGCCGCGGCAGTTCCACAAGAAGATGTCCTCGGCCGGCCAGCCGACACCGGCCGCGATCCCGTCCAGCTCCGCGACGAGATCCGGATACGCGGCCAGCGCAGCCTGCCGCAGCGCGGCGACGAACGGATGGCCGCGCCAGCGACGCACGGCCTGCCACGCGCTGCTCTGCTGCATGTATTCATCGAACACGGGGCGGGCGAGCTCGCCGAGGCGCACGCCGATGTCGAACGGCGCACCGGCGATGACGGGGGAAAGGGAAAGCGGCATGTCGAGTGAAAGGGTCGAATTCCGGTGGCTGGCGGGCCCCGTCAAATGATGACGGCGCATCCACCGCCAGTGGATCGCAACACGCGATGAAGAATTAAACAATCACACAACATATGTTGTCAATAGCAGGGCCCTGGCAACACGAGAGACGGCCTCGATCGTCGACGCGTTACTTCGCTACGCCGCCACCCCGCTCGCCTGATGCGACACGAGCCGCGCATACGCGCCCTGCCGCGCCATCAGGTCCGCATGCCGTCCGGCCTCGATCACGCTGCCGTGCTCCATCACGAGGATCAGGTCGGCGTTGCGCACGGTCGACAGCCGGTGCGCGATGATGATCGACGTGCGCTGCGTCATCAGGTCTTCCAGCGCCGCGCGGATCTGCTGCTCGCTGATCGTGTCCAGATGGGACGTCGCTTCGTCGAGGATCAGCACCGGCGCATCCTTGAGGAACGCACGCGCAATCGCGACACGCTGGCGCTGGCCGCCCGACAGCTGCACGCCGCGCTCGCCGACGCGCGTTGCCAGCCCGTCCGGCAGCCGCGCGACGAAGTCGCCGAGCGCCGCATGGTCGATCGCGCGCTGCACGTCCGCGTCGGACGCATCGCTCGCGGCGAGCCGGATGTTCGCTTCGAGCGTGTCGTTGAACAGGTAGGTATCCTGCGCAACCAGTGCGATGTGCTGGCGCAGGTCGTCGAGCCGCAGGTCGCGCAGGTCGACGCCGCCGAGCGTCACGCGGCCCTGCTGCGGATCCCAGAAGCGCAGCAGCAGGCTCGCGACCGTCGACTTGCCGGCGCCCGATGCGCCGACCAGCGCGACCGTGCTGCCGGGCGGCACCTCGAAGCTCACGCGGTCGATCGCGGGCACGCTGCGGCCCGGGTACGTGAAGGACGTAGTCTCGAAACGCACCGCCGGATCGGCCGGCATCGCATGCGTGCCGTCCGTCACCGGCACCGGCTCCTTCTCCAGCGCGCGCAAGCGGCGCGTCGACGCGATCGTATCGGCGAGCTGGCGCGCGACCTGGCCGATTTCGGCCACCGGCATGAACGCGGCCACCGCCACCAGCACCAGCAGCGGCAACGACTCGCGCGGAAACCAGCCGCGTGCGCACAGCAGCGCACCGAGCGCCGCGACGACCAGCCCGCCGAGCCCGCTCGCGATTTCCAGCGCGGCACTTTGCGCCGACAGATCGTCGAGCAGCTTTGCGCGTTGCTTGCGGTACGCGTCGACTTCGGCCACGAACGCTGCGCGCCGGCGCGCAATGGCCTGGAACGCGGTCAGCTCCGCGAGCCCCTGGATCGTTTCGGTCAGGTGCGCGCCGAGCTGGCCGAGCGCTTCGCGTGCGCCGGTGCCGAGCCGGTCGACGTCGCGCCGCGCCAGCACCGGCGCAAGCCCGGCCCACAACAGGAACGGCAGCAGCACGAGCGCGAGCGGCCAGGCGACCGACGCGAGCAGCACCAGCACGGCAGCCGGCACGAGCACCGCGACGAACGCGGGCGCCAGCGTGTGCGCATAGAAATACTCGACGGTCTCGACGTCCTGCGTGGCGAGCGACACGAGATCGCCGGAACGACGGCGCAGCAGCCCGGCCGGCGCGAGACGCTCGAGCGTCGCGAACAGCGCGATGCGCATTTCCGCGAGCAGCCGGTACGCCATGTCGTGCGCGAGCCACGATTCGAGCCAGTGCAGCACGGCCGCCACGGGCGCGATCACGAGCAGCGCGGTGACGAGCGTCGGGCTCACGTGGCCGCTCGGTACCGCACCGACCACCAGCGCGCCGATCACGCCGACGCCGATGAATGCGAGCACGCGGCCGATCCCGAACAGCACCGTCAGCACGACCTTGCCCGTCCACGGACGCACGAAGCGCAGCAGCGTCTGCAGGGTTTCCGGCCAGCCGATCTCCGCCGCATCGTCGTTCAACGGCCGCACCTGCGGGCCCGACGACGCGCGCGCGGTCGCGCCGGCCGTTGCCGCCACGCCGACCGATTCGGCGACCGCTTCCAGTTGCGGCCCCATCAGCCGGCGATACGGGCCGTCGCGCGCGATCAGCGCCGCGTGCGTCCCTTCGTCGACCACCTGCCCCTGGTCGAGCACCAGGATGCGGTCGGCGCCGATCACGCTGGACAGCCGGTGCGCGAGCACGAGCGTGGTCCGCCCGCGCGTGAGCCGGTCGAGCGCCTGCTGGATCAGCGCTTCGTTCTCCGCGTCGACCGACGACAGCGCCTCGTCGAGCAACAGGATCGGCGCATCGCGCAACAGCGCACGGGCAATCGCGAGACGCTGGCGCTGGCCGCCCGACAGCATGAGCCCGCGTTCGCCGATGCGCGTCGCGTAGCCGTCGGGCAGCGCCGAGATGAAATCGTGTGCGTTGGCCGCGCGCGCGGCGGCGATCATGTCCGCGTCGCTCGCGTCGGGGCGGCCGAGCCGCAGGTTGTCGGCCACGCTGCCGTCGAACAGCGTCGCATCCTGCGCGACGACCGCGATCATCTCGCGCACCTGGCCGGCATCGAGCGTGCGCACGTCGTGGCCGCCGATGCGGATCGCGCCGCCCTGCGCATCGTGCTGGCGCAACAGCAGGCGCACGATGGTCGACTTGCCCGCGCCGCTCGGCCCGACGATCGCCACCGTCTCGCCTTCGCGCACCGAGAAGCTCAGCGCCGCATGCGCGTCCGCGCGGCGCCCCGGATACGCGAAGCGGACGGCGTCGAACGCGATCTCCGGCCGCAGGCCCGTGACGCGCGGCGCATCGGTGGCCGGTGCATGACTCTGCGCGTCGAGCAGCGCGTGGATCGCATTCGCCGCCGACTGGCCGATCATCCCCTGGTGCAGCACGGCACGCAGGTCGCGCAGCGGCCGGAAGATTTCGCTGCCGGCCATCAGCACGATCAGCAGCGCCTCGAGGCTCATGTCGCCGTGCCGCACGCGCCACGCGCCGACCGCGATCGCGGCGGCCGCGCCGAGGCCGGTGCCGAGATCGGTGAAGAACCGCGTCAGCAGGCCGAGCGCGAGCACCCAGAACGTGCTGTCGGACAGTGCGCGCGCCTTCGCGGCCAGCTTCGCGCCGAATGCCGTGCTTTGCCCGAACGCCTTCAGCGTCGGCAGGCCTTGCACCGCGTCGAGAAACTCCTCGCCGAACGCCTTGAAGGCGGCCGAGCGTGCGAGTGCCGCGCGCTTGTCGGCGCGATGCACGAGTTGCGGCAGCGCGAGCGTGACGAGCGCCGCGACCAGCAGGATCGCGGCCGTCGGCACGTCCCACCATGCGAGCACCGCGAAGATCATCACCGGCGCGCACGCGGCGATCACGAGCTGCGGCAAATAGGTGCCGAAAAAGGTCTGCAATTGTTCGACGCCATCGACGACGGCCAGCATCACGCCGCCCGTGCGTTCGCCGCTGAACCACGCAGGGCCGAGTGCGGCGATCCGGTCGAACAGCCGCGCGCGCAACGTGGCCTGCACGCGCCCGGCCGTGTGCTGCGCGAGCACCGTGCGGCGATGGTCGAGCCACGCGCGCAGCAGCACGCATGCCGCCGTTGCAACGACGGCTTCGCCGATGCTGCGTGCCGGCGCAACGGAAAAGACCAGCGCCAGCACGCGGCCGAGAAAGACGAAACGCAGGATCCCGACACCCATCGCGAGCAGGCCGAGCGCGACGGCCGCGGCCACCCGCCAGCGCAGTCCCGCCATCATTGCCCATAGTCGTCGGTCGAAATACATGAAGCCCTCCGGTGGTGTCCGATGATGTTTTTTCTTGACCGGATCGAGGCTACCCGCGCCGCCCGTGCGCGGCAAAAGATGATTTTTCAACGGGTGTTGAGTCAACTACAATACCCCGCATGTCGCACCTCCCTCCCCTCAGCGCATTGCGAGCTTTCGAGGCGGCCGTCCGCCTCGGCGGGTTCGCGCGCGCGGCGGCGGAGCTGAACGTGTCGACGAGTGCGGTCAGTCACCAGATTCGCGCGCTCGAGGAATCGCTCGGCGCGCGGCTGCTCGAACGCAGCACCGGGCTCGGCGGCATCAGCCTCACGCCGGCCGGCGCACGCCTGCTGCCGGCCGTCAGCGATGCGCTGTCGCGGCTCACCGACGCCTGTGCCGAGATTCGCGGCACCGCGCAACGGCTCACCGTATCCGCCAACGCGCCGTTTTCGGCGATGTGGCTCGCCCGCCGCCTCGCGGAATTCTCGTCGCTTCATCCCGACACGCCGCTGCATGCCGTCGTGCTCGACGACGAACCGGATTTCGCGCGCAGCGGCGTCGATCTGGCGATCGTGCACGTGCCCGCGCACCGGCTGCAGGCCGACGACGACATCCTGCTGCAGGAAACGGTGTTCCCGGTATGCAGCCCCGAACTGCATCCGTATGCGTCCGTGAACGTGTGCCGCTCCCGGCTGCTTCAGGAGATGCACGAGCACAGCCCCGAGATCGACTGGCGCAACTGGTCCACGGAGTTCGGCCTGCCGGGCGACTTCGAGACGAAGATCGTCCGCTACAGCAGTTTCAGCCAGGTCATCGGCGCGGCGGTCGGCGGCGCGGGCATCGCGCTCGGGCGCGCGCCGCTGATCGAGCCCGAGCTGCGCAGCGGGCGCCTCGTGCCGCTGAGGCCGGGCCTCGAACGCACCGCGTCGTGGCGCTTCGTGCTGCGCCGCAACCCGTCGACACGGCACCGGCTGCTCGATCCATTGATCGCGTTCCTGCGCCGCGAAGCGGAAGCCCACGCGGAAGCGGAAGCAGCGCCCATCGCGGGCCCGATCGTTGCGCCCGCATCCAACGACAGCCGCGTGCGGGGCACGGGCGGCGCGACCGGCAAGTAACGCGCCGGCCTCGCCCGCATGCGCCGCTTACGGCGCAGCGAAGAACAACGCCACCACGCACGCCATCCCGCCGAACCACACGAGCGAACGCAGCGACGCCCAGTTCAGCAGGTACAACAGCATATAGACGACACGGATCGCGACGAACGCCATCGCCAGCTGGTCGACGCGATGCACGTTCGCGCCGTTGTGCCATGCCACCACCAGCGCGGCCGTGAACAGCGCAAGCGCTTCCCACCCGTTCTGGTGCGCGGCCTGCGCGCGGGCGCGCCAGCCTTCGAGCTTCGCCAGGTAGTCGCGCGGCGCGCGGTTGTCGTAGCCCTTGCGGGCCTTCGCGAGAAACGTCATCGAGAACGGCAACAGCGCCACGATGAACAGGCACAGCTGGGACGTCGTCATCAAAAGTCTCCTCCTTTATGATTACATTGATCAATGACAAGATCGCCGAGAGCTTAGCATTGCGTCGTGCTGTTCGCGCACCGGTTTTCTAGACGGGAGACTCGGCTGCACGGCCCGCCGACGGCCGCGGCCAGCCTGGCTCGACACCAAAATTTCCACCAAATCATCGACAAAAACGTTAATTAAAACTGGTCGAACACCAATAAGATAGCGTTCAACACTGGCCCGGCACGTTGTCGCGCCAGGCCGCCGAACCCGCGCCGTCGCGCGCGCCGAACGACATCCGATCCGAGACATCGCCATGCCCCGTCCCATCGTCGCCCATATCCGCCCTGACGCCGTCCGCCACAACCTCGACTTCATCCGCCGCACCGCCGCGCAATCGCGCGTGTGGGCCGTGGTCAAGGCCAATGCGTACGGTCACGGCATCGAGCGGATCTACCCGGGCCTCGCCGCCGCCGACGGCATCGCGCTGCTCGATCTCGACGAAGCCGTGCGCGTGCGCGAACTCGGCTGGGACAAGCCCATGCTGCTGCTCGAAGGGATCTTCGAGCCGGCCGACGTCGAGCTGGCCGATCGCCACCGCCTGACGGTGGCCGTGCACTGCGACGAGCAGCTCGACCTGCTGATCGCCGCAAAGCCGCAGCAGCCGATCGGCATCCAGCTCAAGATGAACTCCGGGATGAACCGGCTCGGCTACCGCCCCGCCGTTTTCCGGGCCGCGTGGGAGCGCGCGGCGAGCGCGCCGTCGATCGGCAAGATCACGCTGATGATGCATTTCGCGAACGCCGACGAAGGCGAAGTCGACTGGCAGCTCGACCAGTTCGATGCGACCACCGCGGGGATTCCGGGCGAGCGCTCGACGTCGAATTCCGCCGCCGTGCTGTGGCATCCGCGCGCGCACCGCGACTGGGTGCGGCCCGGCACGATCCTGTACGGTGCGTCGCCGACGGGTGCGGCGCGGGCTATCGCCGACACGCCGCTGATGGCCGCGATGACGCTGACGAGCAAGATCATCGGTGTGCAGACGCTGTCGCCGGAAGAGACCGTCGGCTACGGCCGCCGCTTCACGGCCGACCGGCCGATGCGGATCGGCGTCGTCGCGTGCGGCTATGCGGACGGCTATCCGCGCCACGCACCGACCGGCACGCCGATCGCGGTGGACGGCGTGATGACACGCGTCGTCGGCCGTGTGTCGATGGACATGCTGACCGTCGATCTGACGCCATGCCCGAACGCTGGCATCGGATCGCCTGTCGAGCTGTGGGGCGACCAGGTGAAGGTGGATGACGTGGCGGAAGCCAGCGGCACGATCGGCTACGAGCTGATGTGCGCGCTCGCGCGCCGCGTGCCGGTCGTGATCGTGCCGCCGGGTGCGTCGAGCGAGCAGCCGACGCTGCGGACCGGGAGCTACGGGCGCTGACCGGCTTGGATGCGGCGGCGCACGTGCTGTTGCGTCGCCTGACGTGCGCTTCGGTTGCGGGTCGCCTCGGGCGGCCCGTTTGCTTTTCCGTGCGAGCGAATGGCGTGGGTGACGGCCCTTCCGCGTCGCTCGCCGCACTCCGTTAATAACGCACTACGAACGCCACGTCGGCTTGCGCTTCTCGAGGAACGCGTCGATCCCTTCGCCGGCATCCTCTTCCATCATGTTGCGCGCCATCACGTCGCCCGCATACGCATAGGCTTCGTCGAGCGGCAACTCGCGCTGGCGATAGAACATCTGCTTGCCATACCGCACCGCCGCCGGGCTCTTCGCGACGATCTCCGCGACCTTGCGTGCAACGGCCGCATCGAGCGCATCCTCGGGCACGGCCTCGTTGACGAGGCCCCACGCGGCGGCCGTTGCCGCATCGACGAAGCGCCCGGTCACGAGCATGTCGAATGCGCGCTTCGTCGTGACGTTGCGGCTCAATGCGACAGCCGGCGTCGAACAGAACAGCCCGACGTTGATGCCCGATACCGCGAAGCGCGCGGTATCGGCCGCGATCGCCAGGTCGCACGCGGCGACGAGCTGGCAGCCGGCGGCCGTCGCGATGCCCTGCACGCGCGCGATCACCGGCACCGGTAACGCGCGCATCGCGAGCATCACGCGGCTGCACTGCGCGAACAGCGTGCGGTAGTAATCGAGTTCGGGCTGGCTGCGCATCTGCCGCAGGTCGTGGCCCGCGCAGAACGCCTTGCCTTGCGCGGCCAGCACGACGCAGCGCACGTGCGGATCGGCCGCCAGCGACTCGAACGCATCGTGCAGGCTCGCCAGCATCGCCTCGGACAGTGCATTGAATTGCTGCGGACGGTTTAGCCGCAGCGTGACGACGCCGTCGTGCGCGTCGCGCAACAGGATCGGCTCGGCCGTGTCTTGATCGGATTTCATGATGTTCCGCTCGATGGGGTTCGGCAGGATTCGATGCGGCGCGAACGCGCGGCGATGATGCGTGCACGTTCACGGCACCGTGATGATGAAATGCTCCTCCACATTCCGTGCGACGTCCAGTCGGGGTGCAACAGGCTCACACGGTCATGTCCGCTTGCGCCCGCCGCGCCACGCGCGCACGCCCGAGCGCAGTTGACTGGCGCCGACGAGGAAAAAGACGGCGCCCATCCCGCCGAAGGTCAGTACGCTCCCCCAGATCGCGCCGAACGTATTCATCCGCGCCGTCATATGGGGCGCATCGGGTGCGTAGCGCACCTCGACCGTCGCGCCCTCCTCCACGCTGACCTCGCCGCCCTGCGGGTATTCGACGTGCTCGCCCGCGAGCGTCGTGAACGCGATCTCCGGATGATGCGGGCCCGCGTTCAGCTTGATGACCCGCCCCGGCACGACGACCGACGTCCGCAGGAATTCGCGCGTCGACTGCGCGTACAGGGCAGCGCCGATCAGCAGGCACGTACCGACGATGGTAAAGACGACGCCCTTCGCGATCAGCGTTTCCGTCTGCTGCGCGTCGGTGCGACCGGATCCGGACACCATTGCGCTCACCTCAAGGTCGCGACTGCTGGAACGACACGTCGATCTTCGACTTCGTCTTGCAGCGGTACATCACCCCGCGCCCCGTTTCGTCGGTCACACCTTCGTACGGGCCGTTGCAGCCGGTGATCCTGTACGTCGCGAACGGAATGCGCTTGCCGTCCTGCGGCCGGACCAGCACCGGGATGCGCCCCGTCGGGCCGTCGCCGATCGTGCGGACGAGCACCATGCGCGCCGCATCGATCGGCGCCGAGGAACGCATGTAGGCCGTGCGCCCTTGTGCGTCGGTCGATCCTTCGACTTCGAGTTCACGGTTGTCCTGGGCCGCGCTCGTGTACAGCGCGAACGCATAGCGCGTGTTCGGCAGCGGCTGCTTCGTCGCGGGATCGTGCAGCACGAAGTAGCACCCGTTGACGCCCTTCCCGGCCGTCACCAGCCCATCGGCCTGCGTGGGGTTGCACGTGTATGACGAACCGCTGCTGACGGCAGCCTGTTGGGCATTCGGCTGCCCGGTGGTGTTCGCGCATCCGCCGGCCAGCGCGGCCATCAGCGTCACGCATGCGCCGCGCGCGAGCGCTGCCCGATCGATCTTGATTGTCATGGGAAGGTGTCCCGTTCCTGATTGTTGTGGATGCCGTGCGTGCCGCGCAGGTCGCGCAGGCACGCCGCCCTCGGCATCCGGCAGGATACGGAGATCGCGGCGCGCTGTAAATTGCACGCGCGTCCCGCCGGCCACACCGCGCGGCTACCCGCCGCTCGCGACGCGCGCGATCGTCTGCCGCAGCCAGATGTGCGCGGCGTCGCCGTGCCGGCGCTCGTGCCAGTGCTGCGCGAACTCGAACGAATCGATCGGGAACGGCGGCGCGAACACGCGCAGCCGCGCATCGTCGCGCACGCGATCGAGGTTGCGCCGCGCGACGGTCAGCACGAGGTCGGTGCCGGCGATCAGGTCGTTCGCCACTCCCCAGAACGGCAGGATCACCGCGATGTGCCGCTCGCGCCGTAGCCGCGCGAGCGCGCGATCGACTTCGTTGTCCATCCCGTCGCGCATCGCGACGAGCGCATGCGGCCGCGCGAGCCACGCATCGAGCGCGAGTTCGCCGCGGCGCGGCAGGCGGCTCGCATCGGCCACGCACGCGAACGATTCGACGAACAACGGTTGCGCGTGCAGGTCGCGCTGCATCGCGGGCAACACGCCGAGCGCGAGATCGACCTCACCGTCCATCAGCTGCATCCGCATCGCCTCGCGGGTGGCCTGCGACACGATCAGCTCGATGCCCGGCGCGTCGGCACGCAGCGTCTTCACGAGCGCCGGCAGCACGATCCGCGCGCCGTAGTCGGACATCGCGATGCGAAACACGCGCGTGGCCGCGGACGGATCGAACGCCGGCGGCTCGATCAGCGCGCCGAGCCGGCCGAGGACGTCGTTCAGCGGCTCGACCAGTTCGTTCGCACGCGCGGTGAGTTCGAGCCGGCCCGCGCGCCGCACGAGCAACGGATCGCCGAAGATGTCGCGCAGCCGCGCGAGCGCATGGCTCACGGCCGGCTGACTGCGGTGCAGCCGAACGGCGGCACGCGAGATGTGTTTTTCGCTCAGCAACACATGCAGCGTCACGAGCAGGTTCAGGTCGATGCGGGCCAGATTATTCATGAAAGGAATATGAAGCATCCGAAGAACGAATTTCCATTCGTGATCTTAATGGACAACAATCATTTCAACATCCTTTCACGACCGACCAAGATGACGACTTCCCTGTCCTTCGCCACCTTTCCGCTCGCCGTCGCGGCCTTCGTCGCCGGCGCGCTCGTGCCGCTGCAAGGCGGCAGCAATGCCGCGCTGGGGCGCGCGCTCGGCCACCCGCTGTGGGCGAGCGTCGCGTCGCTGACGGTGAGCCTGCTCGCGGTGCTGCCCGTGCTGCTGGCGACGCGTGCGAACGCGCCGCTCGTCGGCGACGCGCTGCAGCGCCCGCTGTGGATGTGGCTCGGCGGCCTCGCGGGCGTGATCTACATCACGCTCGCGCTGATCCTGACGCCGCGGCTCGGCGCGACGACCTTCATCGTCTGCGTCGTCGCCGGGCAAATGCTCGCGTCGCTGCTGATCGACCACTACGGGCTGATGGGGCTCGCGCAGCGGCTCGCGACCCCCGGCCGCATCGCGGGCGTCGCGCTGATCTTCGCGGGAATGATCGTCGTGCAATGGCAGACGCCCGCACCACGCGTGCCGGCCGCGACCGGCGACGCGGCGGCCGCGCAACCCGAACCGCAGCGCTGAATGCGCGGGCGGGCGCGGGTGCGCCGCCGCCCGACGGGCGTCAGCCCGCGAGCTTCTTCAGCGCGTCGAGCACCGCGTCACCCTTGAACGGCTTCACGATCCAGCCCTTCACGCCGGCGGCCTTGCCGCGCTCCTTCATCGCCGGGCTGCTTTCGGTCGTCAGCATCACGACGTTGACCGTCGCGTTCGCCAGCTCGCCGCGGATCTTCTCGACCATCGTCAGGCCGTCCATGTTCGGCATGTTCACGTCGCTGATCACGAGGCGCACGCCGGGCGTTGCCTTGAGCTTCGCGAGCCCGTCCTTGCCGTCGACGGCCGTCGCGACGTCGAGCCCGTGATTGCGCAGGAAGCCCGCGACCTCGTCGCGCACCGTGCCCGAATCGTCGACCACCAGAATCTTTGCCATGTCGTATTCCCCTTCCTTTCCTTGTTGCTGACTTCAGTATTCAAAACAGTTCGAGTTCACCCGATTCGACCATCGGCCCCACGTCCTGCACCGATTCACGGAAATCCTCCGGCGACCAGCTCAGGCTGAACACGAAGCGCTGGTCGAGGCACACGGAGCGCCCCGATGCCGGATCGGTCATCCGGTACTTGAAGCAGAGCTGCGGGCAATCGCCGCCGAACGAGATGAACTTCTGCTTGTGATTGACGACGAGCGGCACCTGCACCGGATGGCGCGCCAGCGCCTCGGCGTCGCCGAGATAGCGGTTCTTGAACGCGCCCCATACGAGATTGGTCAGCTCGCCGAGCACGCTGTTCACGTCGCGGAAATCCGGCGCGCGGCCGTCTTCGCGCGTGCCGCCAATCATGTCGAGCAGCGGCTGCTCGCTCGTCTGCAGCAGCATGTAGCCGCGGCACCATGCGCTTTCGAGCGCGATCAGGCTGAACACTTCGCCGAAGATGATCTGGTCGCGCACGATGCACGGCGTTTCGTGCTCGATCGTCATGCCCGGGAACAGGCTGTCGATGCGCGCCTCGGTGATCTCCGAGATGCCGCGCACGAGTGCGTTCGGGTAGTCGCGGCCGAACAGGTATTCGTCGATCGCGCGCTTGAGCGGCGTCATGTCGTCCGCGACGTAGGCCGCGCACGCGACGCGCGCGAGCGCCTCCGGCAGCCCGTCGCGCGACGCGAGCGATTCGCGGCGCAGGATGATCGGCAATTCGGGGCGCAGCGCATCGATCTGCGTCGCGATGATCGCGCTCTCGGCCGCCGAACCGCCGTAATCCTCGGCCAGCAGGATCGCGCCCAGGTCGATGTTCGAGCGCAGCACCTTCAGCAACCGGCTGCGCCGCACGGTCAGGCCGACCAGGTTGTGCTCGTCGCAGAAGCGCTTGATCGCGTCGGCGTGCGCGCGACTGTCGTCGAGTACGAGCACCTTGCTGACGGGTTTGTCCAGGGTCATCTCAAGGTTTCCTCATGGTCGATCAGGGTCGGTCAGAACAGTTCGAGTTCGCCGCCGGTTTCCATCACGGCCGTCTCCGGCACATGGAAATCGACCGGCGCGTTCGCGCACACGCACAACGTCGCGCCGACCCGCACGTCGCCATCGAGCGTCAAGTCGTAGGCGGCCACGTAATCGGGCGAGAGCGCGTGCATGAAGTCGATGCTCGCGCCGCTCAGCAGGTAAGGCGTCGACATCCCGAGGTCGGGAAACGACGCGGTCAGCGCCTGGTTGATCGCGCCGCAACACAGGTTCGCGACTTCCATGAACGCGTCGGTCAACGATCGCTGGCTGTTCGCGCCCGCTGTCGCGCCGGCGAAATGGCGGCGCGTCGCGTCGTCGTCGCTGAAGCGCAGCGCGAGCAGCAGGCGGAAATGCAGTGCGGAGATCGTCAGCACAACCACATGTTCGGGCGCCTGCGGCTTCGATCGCGACTTCGCGTGCGCGTGGTCCGGCGCGTCGTGTTCGTGCCCGGCTCGCGGCCGGATGTCGCACGCGCCGCCTGCCGCGAGCCGCGTGCGCGCGGCATCGAAAAAGATCCGTTCGAACCCGGCCCTCGCCTGCGCACTGATCACGCGGCTTCTCCCTCGATCCGCGCGTGCAACTGCCCGGCCAGCGTCTCGACGGTCGCGAGCGCGGCCGTGATCATCTTGCCGCCGGCCTGGATGTCCTGGAACGTCGCGGCCGTCACGAGATCGTTGCGGTTCAGGCTGTCGCGATAGCTGTTCGACAGTTGCTGCGAGCGCGCGGCCAGCCCGCGCACCTCGCTCGCGACGATCGAGAAGCCGCGCCCGGCCGTGCCGGCGCGCGCGGCCTCGATCGACGCGTTCAGCGACACGATCGACACGTGCGCGACGATCGCCGACAGCTCCTGGTTCTTCGCACGCATGTCCTGGTTCTGCGTGGTCAGCGAGATCATCTGCTCGTGCCAGCGCTCGAACGTGCCGGCGAGCCCACGCAGGCGCGCGGCTTCGTCGGCGATCTTCAGCGCGTGCTGCGCGAGCGCCGCGCGATCGGCCGACAGCGCCTGCATCGCGTCGCGCTGCGAGCCGGCGGCGGACGTCTCGCGCGCCAGCGCATCCTCGAGCGCCGCCTCGCGCTGCGCCCATGCGTCGGCCGCCTCCGCATGCGCCGACGCGGCGTCGGCGACGCGCGCGTCGGCTGCGTCGAGCGCGCCACGCAACTGCGCCGTATCGCGCTCGTGCGCCGCGACGAACCGCGTGCGCGTCACGCGAAACACCACCGCCGCCACGATGGCGACGACGACACCGCCCGCCAGTGCGGCGGCCATCTGGATCATCCACGCCTGCCCGATCACGTCGTCACTCCGCCGCGCCGATATCCGCGCTGCGCGCATGCTCGTGCACGACGCCCTGGGCGGCACCGTCCGCCGCGAAGCGGGCCGGCAGCGACACGATCGTCTCGAACGCGCGATACGGCGCGCCGACGCGATCGTCGGTGAAGCGCAGCGCGATGTCGCCGCCGTCGCGCTTCAGGAAGTTGCGCACCGCGTCCATGCCGACGCCGCGCCCCGACACTTCGGTCACCGTGCTCGCGGTCGAGAAACCCGGCCGGAAGATCAGCTCGGCCACCTCGTCGTCGGACAGCGCCGCGTCGTGGCCGGCATCGATCCAGCCGCGCTCGCGCGCGATGCCGCGAATCCGGTCGAGCGCAAGGCCGCGGCCGTCGTCGCTCAGCACGAACCACAGCTCGCCGCCGCCCACGCCGACCGCGATGTCGATCGTGCCGGACGCCGCCTTGCCGGCCGCGCGCCGCTCGTCGGACGATTCGATCCCGTGGTCCATCGAATTGCGCAGCAGGTGCATGAACACGTTCTTCAGCGTCGCGGCGATTTCGCTGCGCACGCGGTGGCCGTGGCTGTCGATATGCACGACCGGCGCCGGCTTGCCGAGCTCAGCCGCGAGCGACGGCAGCGACTCGATCACGCCGCCGAGCGCATCGCCGATGCCCTGCGTGCCGAGCTGGCTCAGCATGCGGCGCACGGCGTCGCGCGCCGCGTGCCAGTCGGACGCGTTCGCCGGATCGGCACCGTCGAGCACGCGCAGGCTCTCGCTGATGTGCGCGCGTTCGACCATCAGGAAGTCGGCGCCCTGCACCGCTTCGCCGCTGCGGCCGAGCGTGACCGCGTTGATCGTCGCGTAGTGCTCGACCGCGTCGCGCACGCGGGCCAGGTCGTCCATCAGCGCGTCGCGGTTCCACTCCGGGCCGCCGTCCGCGCGGCGCAGCGAGTCGTACGCCTGCTCCGCTTCGTGGACGATGTTGGTCAGGTGCTGGAGGCTGTACGTGCGCGCATTGCCCTTGATCGTGTGCATGTTGCGGAACAGCGCCGCGACGATCGAGTGATCGGCGCGCTCGTGCTGGCGGATCATCCGCTCGTTCTCGCTGAGGAAGCCCTTCGCGCTGTGGACGAAGTCGTGGAACTTGTCCTGGCTGATCGACAGAATCTCGCCGATCATTTCGAGGCGGCGCTGCTGCTCGCCGGCCTGCGCGGTCAACTCGCGAATCTCGGTCACGTCGCGCACGCACAGCATCAGGCGCACGACCGTGTCGGTCTCGTCGGTGATCGCCGACCAGCTCAGGTCGAGCCACTTGTCGCGGCCGTCCGGCATCCGCTTCGCGACTTCGTTCACGAGCAGGTGCTCGTTGAACGCGAAGTTCATGCTGTCTTCGCCGAGGCATGCGTGCACGGCCGCATCGACCTGCGAGCGCGCGTCGGAACCGATGTTCGAGTCGTCGAACACGAGCGCCATCAGGTCGCGGCCCGGGATGTCGCTCGTCTCGAAGATGGTTTCGAGGTACGCCGAATACTCCGCATGCACGACGCCGCCTTCGACGACGGTCAGGATCCCCTGCTGCATGTTCTGCAGCATCGCCTGGATGTCGGCCGTCTTCTGCTTGAGCTGCGCCGAGTTCTCCTGGATCTTCTCGATCATCCCGTTGAACGCGACGATCGAATGGCCGATTTCGTCCATCCGGCCCACCGGCACGCGGCGCGTGAAATCCTGGCTCTTCGCGATCTCGCTCATCGCCGTCTGCATCCCGATCAGCGGGCGCGTGATCTGGCGATACAGCAGCAAGCCCAGTGCGGTCAGCAGCACGATCACCGTGCCGGCGACGCCCGCGATCGCGGTCGCCGTGGTCGACAGCATCCCGTTCAGCGCGCTAATCGCGTCGTCCTTCTGGCGGTTCTTCTCGACGCGCAACGTGTCGACGATGCTTTCGAGTTCGTCGCGATACTGCGCGACGTTCGCGAACAGGTACGCCTGCGCCATCTCGGGCTTGCCGTCGGCCTTCATCTTCACGGTGTCGTCGATCGCCGCGAAATAGTTCGTGGCGCTCTCCTTCGCCTGCGAGACGAGCCCGACCTGCGCCTGGCCGACCGCCGACTTCGCCTGCACGTCGAGCGCGGCGCGCAGCGCGCCCTGCTTCGCCTTCAGCTCGTCGCGCGCCTGCGCGGCGGTGTTCGCGTCGGGCGCATAGACGAGCGTCATCGTCGCGATCTGGATGTTCTTCACATCGGCGACGAGATCCGCCGACGCGAGCGCGCTCGGCACGATTCCCTGGGTGACCTGGCGTACCTCGGACGCGCTCTTGCGGGTCTGGTACACGGCATAGATGCCGATCGCGGACAGCGCGAAGAACGTCAGGACGACTAGCAGCGTAATGCGATGACGGATGGTCATGAGTACAGCTCCCCGCAGCGATCCGGCTTCGATCGCCGTTTGGTCTATTGAAAGAATGTGAGCGCCGAATTATCGGGGATGGTGTATGACGCTCCGATGACCGAAAATCATTCATTCATTGATAAAAATGAAATGAATAATTGTGACGAAAGCACCCTAAAGGTTTGCCGGGATCTGCCGTTAACCTCATGCCACAAGGCTTCGATCGGCGATCCTGCGCGGCCTTTGAATTCCACGCTCGGATATTTTATTTTTATTTATTTAATCCGCGAATTAGCCGCAATCGGGCTTTCGTAAAACGTTTGCGCATTATCGACGAATTCAGTCGAATTCGCGATTTTTTATTGCCCTGGCGTGATTCTACGGACGGATGAAAACGATTCCGCCCGCCCGGGGCCCGCGATGCGATGGACTGCATCGGGGGCCCCGGCGCGGGCGTGAGCGACTACCGACCGGTCAGTGGCTGCTGGCGCGCGTCGCCCCCAGCCCCGTTTCCGAACGCACCTGCTGCGCGGCGAACGCGCCCTTCTCCGCCTTCGCGCGCAGGCTCGTGTCGAGCACCGAGAACAGCCACACGCCGACGAAGCCGATCGTCATCGAGAACAACGCGGGCGACGTGTACGGGAACCACGCCGAACCCTTCGGATAACCGAGCGTCGCCTCCCACACCGACGGCGACACGATCGTCAGCCCCACCGACGAGACCAGCCCGAGGAAGCCGCCGATGACCGCGCCACGCGTGGTGCAGCCCTTCCACATCATCGACAGGAACAGCACCGGGAAATTGGCCGATGCCGCCACGGCAAACGCCAGCGACACCATGAACGCGACGTTCTGCTTCTCGAACGCGATGCCCAGCAGCACGGCGATCACGCCGAGCACCAGCGTCGTGATGCGCGACACCTTCAGCTCGTCGGCACTGTTGGCCTTGCCGTTCTTGAAGACGGTCGCATAGAGATCGTGCGACACCGCGGACGCACCCGACAGCGTAAGCCCGGCCACCACCGCCAGGATCGTCGCGAACGCCACGGCCGAGATGAAGCCGTAGAACACGTCGCCGCCCACCGTCTTGGCCACCAGCACCGCGGCCATGTTGGCCGTGCCCGCGCCGCCCTTGATCACGCCCTTGGCCACGTCGGCCAGTTCCGGATTGGTCAGCACCAGCGTGATCGCACCGAAGCCGATGATGAAGATCAGCACGTAGAAGTAGCCGATCCACGTGGTGGCCCAGAACACGGATTTACGCGCTTCCTTCGCATCCGGCACCGTGAAGAAGCGCATCAGGATGTGCGGCAGGCCGGCGGTGCCGAACATCAGCGCCATGCCGAACGAAATGGCCGAGATCGGATCCTTGATGAACCCGCCCGGCGACATCACCGACAGCCCGATTCGCGTCGCGTCGTCCGGCGACTTGCCGGCGTTCGCGGCGATCGCGGTCTTGACTTCCACGGCATGGGCGAACAGCGCCTCCGGGCTGAAGCCGTACTGCGCGAGCACCATGATCGCCATGAAGGTCACGCCCGCGAGCAGCATGCACGCCTTGATGATCTGCACCCAGGTGGTGGCCGTCATGCCGCCGAACAGCACGTAGACCATCATCAGCGCGCCGACGATGACGACCGCCACCCAGTAGTCGAGACCGAACAGCAGCTTGATGAGCTGCCCCGCGCCCACCATCTGCGCGATCAGGTAGAACGCCACCACCACCAGCGTGCCGATCGCGGCGAAGCTGCGGATCGGCCCCTGCTCGAAGCGATAGCCCGCGACGTCGGCGAAGGTGAACTTGCCGAGGTTGCGCAGCCGCTCGGCCATCAGGAACGTGATGATCGGCCAGCCGACCAGGAAGCCGATCGAGTAGATCAGGCCGTCGTAGCCCGACGTCATCACCGCCGCGGAAATGCCGAGGAAGGATGCCGCCGACATGTAGTCGCCCGAGATCGCCAGGCCGTTCTGGAACCCGGTAATCCCGCCGCCGGCCGTGTAGAAATCCGCCGCGGAACGCGTGCGCGACGCCGCCCACTTGGTGATCCACAACGTTCCTGCCACGAACAGCGCGAACAGGACGATGGCCGTGGTGTTGGTGGCCTGCTTGGCGGTCTGCCCGACATCGCCGCCGCCCGCGACGGCCACGCCGCACACGCCCACGGCCAGCAGCGCGACCAGCGTCATCGAAAGTGTCTTCTTCATTGGGCGACGTCCTGCAGGATGTCCTGCGTCAGTTGATCGTATTCGTTGTTCGCGCGGCGCACGTAGATGCCGGTGATGACGACGGTGAACACGATCACCGCCATGCCGACCGGTACGCCGACGCTCGTCACGCCGGTGCTCACCGGCTTCGCGAGGAACGACTTGTCGAATGCGATCAGTGCGATGTAGCCGTAGTACACGATCAGCATCAGCACGGTCAGGCAGATACCGAGCGTGTTGCGCCGTCGCTTGAGCTGCGCATACTTCGGATGCGCTTCGATTTTTTTCACCAACCCATCATGCATCGCCTGTCTCCTGGTTTGCTTTTTGAATGAGTGTGGCGATTCTGAAGAGCGAAGCTGACTGCGGGCTTACTCGGTCTTGCGTGTGCGCGCTATGGTTTTCCCTAGCGGCAGGGGGTGCTGCCGCACGCGGGGCACTGGATGCGTGTGCGGGGCGCGCTGCAACGGCGATGCGGTTTCAGCGTAACGATGCGGGTTAGTCAGGACGCAATTTATCGATAGTCCTCAATAAACGGACATTTCCGCGCAAGGACAGTCACTCGCATCGATCGATGCGAACTAGACGCGATCAGTTTTCACGCGCTTCGGCGAGCCAATCCTCGACCTGTAGCCCCGGGACTCGCGCAAACTCGCGCACGTTATGGGTGACGAGCACCAGACGCCGAGCGCGTGCCTGCCCGGCGATCAACGCATCGTACGGACCGATCGGGGTGCCCGCCGCAGTCAGATGCGCACGAATCTCGCCGCCGTGCTGAGCATCTTCGACATCGAACGACACCACCTCGAACTGAAGTGCCTCGACACGTGCCACGTTCGCAGCCGCTCTCTGGCTCTTGTAGGCGCCGTAATAGAGTTCATGCGCGACGATCGCCGGCATGCCGAAATCTGCTGGCTGATACGCGCGCAGCCGGGCCAGCATGGCTGGCTCGCCTTTCAGGATGGCGATTACCGCATGGGTATCCAGCAGAAATTTCATTCAAATACGTCCAGATCCGGTCGCTCCTGAGCGGCAGGCCCGGTCGTGGCGGCGGCTTCGAAATCGGCGTCGACCGGGCCGATCAGCGGTGTGAGCCAGGCCCAGTCTTGCGGCACCGGCTCGAGAATCACGGATGAACCGTGGCGACGAATCCGGACCTCGGTCGTGTCGAAGCGGAAATCCTTCGGCAGACGGACAGCCTGCGATCCGCCATGCTTGAAAAGCTTGGCAGTATCCATCTTCGCCCCCTCGTGTATCTACGGAATGTATCTACTTTAACCACTCCGTGCGCCGATGACGAGTCAACCGATCGGTATATGAACAACGAGCAACGTGGCGTCGCGGAACACCCGATTCATTCCTGCCAGGAAACAATCAATCGCACGCAGGCGATTCACGTCACCGCCCGCACGCCCTAGACTGTCGCATCGCTCCCCTTCCCGGACCCCACGCAATGACCGACGTCCTGCCGCTGACCACCGATCCCGAGTCGGGCCTCCAGTACCGGCTGCGCCCGGCCACCGGCCGCCCCGCTGCCCGCCTGTTGCTGCTGCATGGCGTCGGCGGCAACGAAACCAACCTGCTGAACCTGGCCGACGTCATCGATCCGCGCATCGAGATCGCCTTCCTGCGCGCCCCGCTCGCGTTCGGGCCCGACCAGCACGCGTGGTTTCCGGTGCGCTTCGGCCCGAACGGCCCCGAAATCGACGCGGCCCGCGCGGACGCGAGCCGACTCAAGCTGATCACGCTGCTGCGCAGCTTCCGTGGCAACGATGACGCAGGCACCGCGTTGCCGACGGTGATTGCCGGCTTCAGCCAGGGCGGCATCATGAGCGCGAGCGTCGGCCTCACGTCGCCGCAGGACGTCACCGCATTTGCAGTGCTGTGCGGGCGCATCCTGCCCGAAATCGATCCGCTGATCGCGCCGCGCGATGCCCTTCGCCCGCTCCATGCGCTGATCATGCACGGCCGCGCTGACGACAAGCTGCCCGTCGCGTGGGCCGACACCGCCGACGCAAAACTCACGGCGCTCGGCGTCGCGCACGATACGCGGCTGTACGCGGCCGGTCACGAGCTGACCGCGGAGATGGCCGGCGATTTCGGCCGCTGGGTCGGCGAACGCACCGGATTGAACTGACCGTCACGAGGCGCCGGGGCGCCGGCCGCGAACGCCCCGGCGCGCCCGGCGCATACCGTCTTCAGGCGCCCCGCACCGGATCGGCAACGGCGCGCGTGGCCGAAGATGCAAGCGCATCCGCCGCCTGCTCGCGCGCCGCACCACGCTTTGCCAGCTTCCAGCCGACCACCAGTGCGAGCACGACGACCGGAATCGTCGCGATGGTCCACGTACCGCCCGGATAGTCGAAGGCCATCAGCACCAGCACGCCGACGAGGAAGGCCAGCGTGAGCCACGCCGTGAACGGCGCGCCGGGCATCCGGAACGACACGGCCTTCAGCTCGCCGCGATCGACCGCGCGACGGAACAGGATCTGGCACATGACGATGAAGCCCCACGTCGTGATGATCCCGAGCGACGCCATGTTCAGCACGATCTCGAACGCCTGCGCCGGCACGATGTAGTTCAGCGGCACGCCGATCGCATTGATCGCGACCGTGATCAGGATCCCGCCGTACGGCACGCCGCGTGCGTTCATCCGCGACACGAAGCGTGGCGCCGATCCGCCCATCGCGAGCGAGCGCAGCACGCGCCCGGTCGAATAGAGGCCGGAGTTCAGGCTCGACAGCGCGGCGGTCAGCACCACTACGTTCATCACGGTGCCGACGTACGGCACGCCGAGCTTGCTGAAGAACGTCACGAACGGGCTTTCGTGCGCGCTGTACGCCGTCCACGGCAGCAGCATCGTCAACAGCACGACCGAGCCCACGTAGAACAGCGCGATGCGCCACATCACGCTGTTGATGGCTTTCGGCAAGACCTTGCGCGCATCGGCCGTCTCGCCCGCCGCGACGCCGACGAGCTCGATGCTCGCGTACGCGAACACGACGCCCTGCACGATCAGCACGGCCGGCAGGATGCCGTGCGGGAAGATCCCGCCGTGATCCGCGACCAGGTGAAGCCCCGGCATCTGCCCGGCGACCGGATGGCCGCTCGCGAGAAACACGGCGCCGACCGCGAGGAACACCGCGAGCGTCCCCACCTTGACGAGCGAGAACCAGAACTCCATCTCGCCGAACACCTTCACGCCGATCATGTTCATCACCGACACGATCCCGAGCGCGCCGAGCGCGAACACCCACTGCGGCACGTCCGTGAACACGGCCCAGTACTTCATGTAGATCGCGACCGCGGTGATGTCGACGATGCCGGTGGTCGCCCAGTTCAGGTAGTACATCCAGCCCGCGACGAACGAGGCGCGTTCGCCCATGAACTCCCGTGCATACGACACGAAGCTGCCGCTGGTCGGCCGGTGCATCACGAGCTCGCCGAGCGCGCGCATGATCAGGAACGCGAACACGCCGCAGACGAGGTACACGAGCGCGAGCGCCGGCCCCGCGTGCTGCAGGCGCCCGCCCGCACCGAGAAAAAGGCCCGTGCCGATCGCGCCGCCCATCGCGATCATCTGCACGTGCCGGGGCTTCAACTGCTTCGCATAGCCGGCTTCGTGCGACGCGAACATCGCATCCGGGTCGGCATGTCGGGAATCCGCGCCACCGGCCGAATCGGCCAGGCGCTCGCTGCTGTGGGTCATCGTGTGTCTCCGTTGTTTCTTGATGTGTCGCGCCCCGCGCGGGGGCGCGTCGGATGCAGTCGCATGCAAGCCGCCGGCGTCACGCACCGACGGCCCGCGCAGCCGGCGTCAAAGCACGCGCGGCCGGATCAGTGCTTCGGGTTGCAGCGCTTCCTCGACCTGCGCAGCGGTCATCCACTCGCGCTCCAGCACGACCTCGCGGATCGACTTGCCGGTCGCGTGCGCTTCGGCCGCCACGGCGGTCGCGCGCTTGTAGCCGATGTACGGGTTCAGCGCGGTCGCGAGCGCGACCGAGCGCTCCATCGTTTCGCGCAGCCGCTCGGGGTTCGCGGTGATCCCGCTCACGCAACGCTGCGCGAGCGTCGTGCAGGCGGCCGTCAGGTGGCTGAAGCTGCGGAACAGCGCGCTGGCGATCACCGGCTCGAACGCGTTCAACTGAAGCTGCCCGGCCTCGGCCGCGAAGGTCACGGTCAGGTCGTTGCCGAACACCTCGAAGGCAACCTGGTTGACGACTTCCGGGATCACCGGATTGACCTTGCCGGGCATGATCGACGAGCCGGCCTGCACGGGCGGCAGGTTGATCTCGCCGAACCCCGCGCGCGGGCCGCTCGACAGCAGCCGCAGGTCGTTGCAGATCTTCGACAGCTTCACGGCGATCCGCTTGAGCACGCCCGACACCTGCACGAACGCGCCACAATCCTGGGTCGCTTCGATCAGGTTCGGCGCGGTGCTCAGGTCGAGCCCGGTAATGCGCCGCAGCGCCGCGAGCGCCTTCTCCGCGTACTGCGGATGCGCGGTGATCCCCGTGCCGATCGCGGTCGCGCCGAGGTTGATCTCGCGAATCAGCCAGCCGGCTTCCTGCAGGCGCGCGATGTCTTCCGTCAGCATCACCGCGTAGGTCGAGAATTCCTGGCCGAGCGTCATCGGCACCGCGTCCTGCAGCTGCGTGCGCCCGAGCTTCAGCAAGCCGGCGAACGCGTCGGCGCGCTCCGCGAACGCATCGCGCAGGCGCGCCATCGCTTCGAGCAGGTGCTCGACCGCGAAGCAGGTCGCCACGCGGATCGCGGTCGGATAAACGTCGTTGGTGCTCTGCGCGAGGTTCACGTGCTCGTTCGGATGCAGGTATTCGTACTGCCCGCGCGCGTGCCCCATGATTTCGAGCGCGCGGTTGCAGATCACCTCGTTCGCGTTCATGTTGGTCGACGTGCCGGCCCCGCCCTGGATGATGTCGACGACGAACTGGTCGTGCAGGCGCCCTTCGCGGATCTCGACGCACGCGGCGGCGATCGCATCGCGGTACGGCCGCGGCAGCAGCCCGAGCTCGCAGTTCGCGTCGGCCGCGGCCTCCTTCACTGCAGCGAGCGCCATCACGAAGTACGGCAGCGACGCGATGGTGCGGCCCGAAATGTCGAAATTCTCCTTCGCGCGCAGCGTATGGACGCCGTAGTAGGCCTCATTCGGGATGCTTCGCTTACCTAAAAGATCCGCTTCGACGCGGAAGCCGTTTTCTGTCATCGTGCCCCTCCTGGATGTCTCGTGCCGCTCGTCGTGCGCCGCTTCCCGACGCGACGGGTTCGCATTCTATGCCTTTGCAAAAACAAGCTCACTTCTGTATTATCGAAAGCGGTTTTGCGTGGCACGCAACAATGAGAATCGGATGAAAAAAGGCGCAAGGGAAACCGGCATCGATCACATGGGCGCGATGCGCGCGTTCGTCAGAGTGGTCGAAACGGGGAGTTTTTCGGCGGTCGCCAAGGAGATGCACGTGTCGACGTCCACCGTCGCACGCAAGGTCACCGCGATCGAGGAGGCGCTCGGCGTCGCGCTGCTGCACCGCTCCACGCATAGCGTGACGCTCACCGAAGCCGGCCATATCTACCTGGAACGCGCCGTCACGCTGATCGCCGATCTCGACGACACCTTGCGCGTGGTCGCCGAGCTGAATGCGCAGCCGAGCGGCCCGCTGAAGCTCACCGCGCCGGTGGCGTTCGGCCGCCGCCATCTCGCGCCGCTGGTCGCGCCGTTCCTCGCGCGCTACCCGACGATCCAGCTCGACGTGCGGCTCACCGACAACCACAACGACCTCGTGGCCGGCGGCTTCGATCTCGACATTCACGAAGGCGAGAACTACCTGGACAACCTCGTCGTCCACCGCCTGTCGCGCAACGACAGCATCCTGTGCGCGACGCCCGGCTATCTCGACCGCTGCGGGCGCCCGGTCACGCCCGACGACCTCAAGCAACACAACTGCCTGCGCTACGTGCATCCGGAAGGCGATCCGCGCTGGGATCTCGTGAACGGCGACGCGCATCACAGCGTGCTGCCGGCCGGCAACCTCGTCACCGACCATTCGGAGCTGCTGCTCGAAGCGACCTGCGCCGGGCTCGGCATCGCGGAGTTCGAGATCTGGCTGGTGCGCGACCTGCTCGCGAGCGGCCGGCTCGAAGCCGTGCTGCCGCGCTACCGGCTGCAGAACCGGCTGACGGGCGAATACATCTACATCGCGTACCTGGCGAACCGGCGCAGCTCGGCGAAGCTGCGCGTGCTGAAGGACTTTCTCGCGGAACACCTCGCGCATATCGGCGAGTTGTCGGCGCTGGAGCTGACGAAGATTCGCGGCGCGAGCGTGTAGCGCACGCGCCCTGGGTCGGGTTCGCGCCGCTGCGCACGGCCCGCGTCGCGGACCACCGGCAGCAGCGCATCCGCGCCGTTCAGGCCGATCAAGCCGCCTGCAATTCGAACGGGAACGTGGCGTGCCCGATCTCGACACCCTGCGTGTTGAGCATCCGCGGCCGATGGAAGCCGGCCAGCGGCGCGCGCTGCTCGGCCGTGCCGATCTGCAGCCGCTCGAGCAGCTCGCTGACGACCATGTAGAGCACGTCGAGATTGCCGTCCTCGATCTTCACCGAGATGCCGAGCGCGCCATCGGCGCCCAGCGCCCGCGTGCGCTCGGACGCCCGCACGCCGATCCCGTAGCACGCATCGGCGCCGAGCTTGCCGACCACCTGCCCGTCGAACGCGTTCATCAGCACCGTGCAATAGCGCCCTTCGCCGGCAACCAGCTCCGGATACGCGGTCATCGCATGATGAATGCGCGCCAGCGCGCGGACGCGATCGGTGATTGCGTCACCGCCCGCTTCCACCGTATCCGCCCCGTCGGCCAGCGACGCGTAAAGCCGCGCGAGCCGGTCCAGCGAAAACGCCGGCGTCGGCAGGTTGCACCCGTCGATGCCCCACTCGACCTCGTCGTCGCGCAGCCCGCACGCATCGGCCACCACGTGCTTCACGCGCACCTGCATCGGATGCTCGGGCAGATGGTAATCGGCGATCGCGGCGCCGATCGCCTGCGCGCCGGCCAGCATCCCGACATGCTTGCCCGAACAGTTGCTGCACACGCCGGTCGGCGTGTAGTCGCGCTTGATCCACGCGCGGTACACCGCGTCCGACAACGGCGGATGGCCGCCGCAACGCAAGTCCGATTCGTGCGCGGCGACCTTGGCGAGCATCGCGCGCGTGCGTTCGATGTGCCGGTCCTCGCTGCTGTGCGACGCGCACATCAGCGCGATATCCGCATCGTCGAAGCCGAAGCGCTCGGGCGCGCCCGTCTCGAGCACCGACAGCGCCTGCGCCGGCTTGGCCGCCGAGCGCGCGAGCGTCATCCGGAACGGATCGCCGAACCGGGCCAGCAGCCGGCCGCGTGCATCGACCACCGCCACATGGGCGACGTGCGTGTTCTCGATCGCATCGCCTCGGTACGTGACGACTGCTGCGCGTTGGGTGTCCATCTTGTGTTGTCTCCATGCTCGGGGCCAGCTTGCCGGGGCCCGTCCAACCGGTACGGCAGTGTATCGAGTCGTCGCCGCCGCGCACGGCCGGGGGATGGAAAGTGGTGTTGCACGCCACGCAAAGGCACGCCGTCCCCCACGAAAGCCTGACCAAATTAGTACAAAAACCATTCGATCGTTTACAGAATTAGTACCAATCCGTACAATTGCGATCGCAAACGCGAATCATACGCATTTACATTGACGTTTTCCGATGTTCCGTGCCGCCCGCCCGGCATCGAGAAGACGCACCTGCTCACCGAACCTTCTGCTGCCTCTCGATATGCCCGCCCAGTTCAAGACGAGGCCTCGCGCCCTCGTGTCGGCGCTGACCTGCTCCGTGTTCCTGACCCCGCTGCTCGCTTCCGCCGAAACCGCCCCTGCTCCCGCATCCGCCGCCGACCAGCCGGCCCCGTCCGCCGACGTGCAGGCGACGCTGCCGACGATCCACGTCCAGTCGACCGCGCCGTCGGACATGCAGGTGAAACGTTCGCCGTCGTACAAATTCACCGCGCCGCTGCTCGACACGCCGCGCTCGGTCACGGTGATCCCCGAGCAACTCATCAAGGAAAAGAACGTCACGTCGTTCGCGGACGCGCTGCGTTCGGTGCCGGGCATCACGTTCCTCGGCGGCGATGCGGCCGCGAACCCATCGGCCGATCGCCCGGTGATCCGCGGCTTCGAATCGCGCAACTCGATCTTCGTCGACGGGATGCGCGACTCGGGGTTGCAGAACCGCGAAACGTTCGCGGTCGAGCAGATCAGCGTGATCAAGGGCCCGGATTCGGTCTACGCGGGCCGCGGCTCGGTGGGCGGCAGCATCGACATCGTCACGAAGACGCCGAAGAACGACAACTTCATCAACAGCAGCATCGGCTTCGGCACCGACGGCTACAAGCGCGCGACGGTCGACGCGAACCACAAGATCAACGACACGACGGCCGTGCGCCTGAACGTGATGGGCCACGACGCGAACCAGGCCGGCCGCAACGACGTGTACAACAAGCGCTGGGGCGTCGCGCCGTCGATCGTGTTCGGGCTGAATACGCCGACCACGGTCACGGTCAGCTACTACCACATGAACTCGTACGACATGCCGGACTTCAGCGTGCCGTTCCGCGCGTCGGGCGGCACGCCGGTGCCGACCGATCGCGGCCAGTTCTTCGGGCTGAACACGCGCGACTACCGCTACGGGCAGACCGACACCGCCCAGGTGCGCGTCGAGCACAAGCTCAATGACGACTGGAAACTGAAGAACACGACGATGTTCGGCCGCTCGACGCTCGATTACGTGGCGACGAATCCGCAGATCCTCGCGTCGAATCCGACCATGCTGAGCCTGCAGGCGAAGAGCGGCAAGTACGCGCTCAACGGCTTCTCGAACCAGACCGAAGTGACCGGCAGCGCAAGCCTGTTCGGCATGAAGCACACGATGACGGCCGGCGTCGAGTTCAACCATGAACAGGCACGCTACGAGGGCTACCTCGTGTCGGATGCGGCCGGCAACAACATCCGCTCGGGCGGCCCGTGCTCGGTGGCCGGCAACTGCACGCCGCTCGCGGGCGGCTGGAACCCGAACATGCCGTGGACCGGCAACATCGTGCTGAACGGCGACAAGGGCTTCCCCGGTGCGACGACGAACACGCGCACCGACACGGTTTCCGCGTACCTCTTCGATACCGTGAAGCTGTCCGAGCGCTGGCAGTTCAACACGGGGCTGCGCTTCGACCGCTACGACACGACCGGCAAGCAGGCCGGCGTGGCCGACCTGTCGAACACGTCGAACCTGTTCAGCTACCAGTTCGGCCTCGTGTTCAAGCCGGTGAGCAACGTGAGCCTGTATGCGTCGTACGGCACGTCGTCGAACCCGCCGGGTTCGAACGGCGGCCTCGGCGGCGGCACCGATCAGATCACCGCGACGAACCAGGATCTCGCACCGGAGCGCTCGCGCAACATCGAGATCGGCGCGAAGTGGGACGTGCTGCAGGACCAGCTGTCGCTGACGTCGGCGCTGTTCCAGACCGAGAAGACCAACGCGCGCGTGAGCGACGGCCTCGGTCACACGGTCAACGCGGGCAAGCAGCGCGTGCGCGGCGTCGAATTCGGCTTCGCGGGCAACTTGACGCCGAAGTGGCACGTGTTCGGCGGCTACTCGTACCTGAACGCGATCACGACCGACGCCGGCCCCGGCAGCCCGGGCGCATCGGGCCTGCCGATGGTGATGGTGCCGAAGCACAACTTCACGCTGTGGACGAGCTACGACGTGATGCCGAAGCTCACGCTCGGCGCGGGTGCGACGGTGATGAGCCAGACCTATGCGTCGGTGTCGGCGACGACGAAGAAATGGACGCCCGGCTACGCACGCTTCGACGCGGCCGCGACGTGGCGCGTGAACAAGACGATGGACGTGCAGCTCAACGTGCAGAACCTGTTCGACAAGAAGTATTACTCGAGCGCGTATCCGATCTACGCGACGTGGGCGCCGGGCCGTTCGGCGATGGTCACGCTCAACTTCTATCAGTAACGCGGTTGGCGGCGGGCGGGCGCGATGCGCCCTTCCCCGCCGCGCTCACCACGGCAGCGAATACGTCTTCACGTTCGTGAAGCTCTTCATCGCTTCCTGCACGCCTTCCTTGTAGCCCAGCCCCGAATCCTTCACGCCGCCGAACGGCGTCACTTCGAGCCGGTAGCCCGGCACTTCACGCACGTTCACGCTGCCGACTTCCAGCTCGGTGATGAAACGCGTGATGTGGTCGAAGCGGTTCGTGCAGACCGACGACGACAGCGCATAGTCGGTGCTGTTCGACATCCGGATCGCGTCGTCGATGTCGCGGAAACGCATGATCGGCGACACGGGGCCGAAGGTTTCGTACTTCACGAGCGGCATGTCGGGCGTCACGCGATCGATCACCGTCGGCGAATACAGCGCACCGCTGCGCACGTTGCCGACCAGGAGCCGCGCCCCGCGCGCGATCGCATCGTTCACCTGCTGCTCGCAGAACTTCGCGGCGGCCTCGTCAATCACCGTGCCCATGTCCATCGACGGATCGGACGGATTGCCGTACGACCACGCACGCGTTTTCTCGACCACGAGTTCCGTAAAGCGATCGGCCACCGACTCGTGCACGAGCATCCGCTTGATCGCGGTGCAGCGCTGCCCCGAGTTTTTATACGAACCCGATACCGCAAGCGTGCTCGCTTCGTCGAGATCGGCATCTTCCATCACGATGATCGGATCATTGCCGCCGAGTTCGAGCACCGCGCGCCGGTAGCCCATCCGCGACGCAATCGACTTGCCGATCGATACGCCGCCCGTGAACGTGATGAGATCGATCGCCGGGTTCGTGATCAGCTCGTCGGCGATCTCCTTCGGGTCGCCGGTGAGCACCTGCAGCATCTGCGGCGGCAAACCGGCTTCGTACAGGATGTCCGCGAACAGGTAGCACGACAGCGGCACCTTCTCCGACGGCTTCACGACGATCCGGTTGTTGGTGGCCACCGACGGCACGATCTTGTGCGCGACCTGATTCATCGGGTGATTGAACGGCGTGATCGCCGAGATCACGCCGAGCAGCGGATCGCGCTGCGTGTACACGCGGCGCTTCTTGCCGTGCGGAGTCAGGTCGCACGAGAAGATCTGCCCGTCGTCCTTCAGCACTTCTGCGGCGCCGAACGTCAGCACGTCGGCCACGCGGCCGGCTTCGTATGTGGAATCCTTGATGCACAGGCCAGACTCGGCCGTGATCAACGCTGCAATCTCGACCGTGCGCGAACGCACGATGTCGGCCGCACGGCGCAGGATCGCCGCGCGATCGTGGCGCGTGAGCGTCGGCCGGTAAGCGCGTGCGACCGCGAAGGCACGCCGCACATCGTCCAGCGTCGCCTTCGGCACGGTGCCGACCAGCGCGCCGTCGTACGGGTTGCGCACGTCGATGACCGCGTCGCGCCACACGCGCTGCCCGTCGATGCGCAGCGCTTCGTGCCGCACGTCGGATGCGGGAATCGGCTTCAGGACCGTGCTCATGTCGTCTCCGTCTTGGTGTAGCGTGACCGGGGTCACGCTTCCGGTTAGCGCACCACCACCAGCCCTTCGTATTCGAGGCAGCGGCACAGCGTCGCCCAGGCCGGCGTATCGGGCCATTCACGCGCGCGGGCATCGATGCGGATCGGCCGCCCGAATTCGCGCGACGCGCACGCCAGCAGCGTGTGCGCGATGCCGCTGCGCCGATACGCGGGTTCGACGTACAGCCGCGTGAGCGACGGCGATCGCACGGCACCGCCACTGTCGTCGTCGATACCGAGTTCGCCGATCGCCTCGTCGTCGCGATACGCGACCGCCGTCGCACGTGCGTCGTCGAACACGATGCGGATCACGCGCTCGCAGCGATCCCTGAACACGACGACGTGCATGGCGCGGCTCTCCTTGGCATCACGTTGCAGGCGAACGCGATGCGCGCACGCCTCCCTGCGCCCGCGAACCGGGGACTAATCCGGATCGTCCAGCGGCGACGGTTTGAGTATCGTCTTGCCACGTCGGCGCGCAGTAGTGCCAGACGACACCTTTCATTGAGTCCACATCCGTGGCGCGGCGCGCGTATTCTCGCGACATCGCGCCCCTCGCGGGCCGCACGCACGCCACGCGCACCGCCTCGCGTTTCCCGTACCGATCACAGGAGGAAGCATGCCGAGTCGTACCCCGACCGCCTTATGGGCCCAGCAGTTCCGGCGGTCGTCGGCGTCGAGCCTGCAGGACCAGATCCGGCGGATGCTCGTGGCCGCGATCCTCGACGGCCAGCTCGCGCCCGATGCCGCGCTGCCGTCGAGCCGCGAGCTCGCCGACCAGCTCGGCGTCGCGCGCAACACCGTCGTGCTCGCGTACCAGATGCTCGTCGAAGAGGGCTACCTGATCTCGCGCGAACGCAGCGGGCACTTCGTGAACCCGAAGATGCTCGAGGGCGTGCCCGGCTTCGCGACCGCCAAGCCCGCCGTGCAGCCCGGCGGCGACGACGACACGCCGGGCCGCCCCGCTTGGGACAAGCGCATCGCGCATCCGCCGTCGAGGCAGCGCAACATCGTGAAGCCCGCGAACTGGCAGCATTACGAATATCCGTTCATCTACGGGCAATTCGACCAGTCGCTGTTTCCGACCAACGACTGGCGCGAATGCTGCCTGAAGGCGCTGTCGGTGATGGAGATCCGCAACTGGGCGCCCGACCTGATCGAGCGCGACGACGAATCGCTGATCCAGCAGATCCGCACGCGCGTGCTGCCGCGGCGCGGCGTGTTCGCGATGCCCGACGAGATCGTCGTCACGAACGGCTGCCAGCAGGCGCTGTACCTGATCGCGGACCTGCTGTGCGGCAAGCACTCGACGGTCGGCTTCGAGAACCCCGGCTATCCGGACGCGCGCAACATCTTCGAGAACCGCAACGCGCGGCTGCTGCCGCTGCCCGTCGACGGCCACGGGATCGCACCCGGCGCGCTCGGCGCGACGCTCTCGCGCTGCGACTACGTGTACGTGACGCCGAGCCACCAGTGCCCGACCACCGCGACGATGCCGGTCGAACGCCGCCGCGCGCTGCTCGATTGCGCGCAGCAGCATGACTTCGTGATCATCGAGGACGACTACGAGAGCGAGAACACGTTCTCCGGCACGCCGCATCCGGCATTGAAGAGCCTCGACACGGCCGACCGCGTGATCTACGTCGGCAGCCTGTCGAAGACATTCGCGCCGGGGCTGCGGCTCGGCTACGTGGTCGGGCCGCGCGAGCTGATCCGCGAACTGCGCGCGCTGCGGCGGCTGATGGTGCGCCACCCGGTTGCGTATATCCAGCGCGCGTTCGCGACCTTTCTCGCGCTCGGTCATCACGACGCATTGCTGCGTCGGCTCGCGCATGCATACAGCGAGCGCTCGCAGGCACTGATGGCCGCGCTCGATGCGCACTTGCCGGAAGCGCGCTACGTGCCGGTGACGGGCGGCGCGTCGTGCTGGGTCGAGGGCCCGCCGTGGCTGGATGCGACGCGCCTCGCCGCCGATGCACAGGAAGCCCGCATCCTGATCGAGCCGGGCAGCGTGTTCTTCATGAACGATGAAGGCGACGCGCGGCGCTGCTTCCGGATGGGGTTTTCCGCGATCCCGCTCGAACGGATCGAGCCGGGTGTGCGGGCGCTCGCGCAATGCGTGCGTTCGCAACGACCGGGGGCCTGACCGGCGGCGAAAAGGCGACGTGCGCCGGCGCGGCGTAGTCATCTGGAAGCACGCATGTTTTGCGCGCTGCAGCTGGAAAACCCGTTTCAATGATCGGCCGTGTTCACCCTGCGGGGTGACTCGCGGCCGCACCCTTGCGGATCATCTTTCCGGGTATCGGTGAACCGCAGGTGTGAACGCAAAATGTATCGATTCGACCGGCGTGTGATTTTCCTCTGCGTCATCGGACACCACGTGCGTCAGCCGCACTCACATGCCGCTGCCGCGCGACTTCAACACACCATCGCCGGGATTCATCCCGTTTCGATTCGTTTAGTAAATCCAATAAAAACATTACAACTCTCCAAATCCGATTGACAACGGATTCGTCCAAATCCTAGTGTTACGACGCTGAAAGACGGCAACAAGCGACGACGCAGCAACGGTTCGATCGATTGGATTGCCAACGAAAAAAATGCGTGGACAACCGGAGGGGCGATCATGATTCGATTCACGACGCTCGCGGCAATCCTGGCCGCGGCGTGCGCATTGAGCGGGTGCGGAGGCGGTGACGGCAGCGACGGAACCGCGGCGTCGGTATTGGCGGCACGTCCGTCGGACGCCGCGGCCGATACGACCAATCTCGATGACAACCGCAACCTGTCGTTGACACAGTACGTCGATCCGCTGATCGGCACGCTCGCGAGCAATTCGCCGAACCCGGTGCCGGCGGGACAGGCCGGCAGCGTCGAACCGGCCGCCGGCCTGCCGTCGGGCATGGTGCAGTGGGCGCCCGACACCAACACCACGCCGGCGCCGAGCAACAGCCAGGAGCCGAACTCGCCCGCCGGCTACTACTACGACATCCATTCGATCCAGGGCTTCAGCCTGACGCACATGCCGGGCGCCGGCTGCAGCGGCAACAACGGCGAATTTCCTGTCATGCCGACCACCGACCCGACGCAGCTCTCGCCAACCTTCAGTCATGCGAATGAAACGGCCAGGCCCGGCTACTATTCCGTGCTGCTCGACTCGCAGATCAAGGTGGAGCTGACCGCCACGCTGCGCACCGGCTTCGGCCAGTTCGCGTACCCGGCCGGCAAACCCGCGCTGCTGGTACTCGACGCGACCCGCACCAACACCAAGACCTCGACCACCGGCGCCATTACGCAGGTGTCCGACAGCGCCATCTCCGGCAGCACGATCGGCGGCGGTTTCTGCGGCAACTCGGTGCCGGTACCCGTCTACTTCTACGCCGCCTTCGACCAGGCTTTTACGTCGGCGTCGATTACGCACGGCGTGGCCCAACTGGGTTTCCGCCCGGGCCAGACGGTCAGGATGAAGATCGGCCTCTCCTACGTCAGCGTCGCCAACGCGAAAGCCAACCTCGACGCGGAAAATCGCGGCTGGGACTTCGCGGGTGTCCGCGCGCAGGCCGACCGCATCTGGAACGACCGCCTCAACAGCATCCGCGTGGCGGGCGGCACGCTCGACGCGAAGAAGAAGTTCTACACGGCGCTCTATCACGCGCTCTGGGCACCGAGCATCTTCAGTGACGTGAATGGCCAGTACATCGGTTTCGACAACACCGTGCACCAGGTCGCCAAGGGCCAGCAGGCCCAGTATTCGTCGTTCTCGGGTTGGGACATCTACCGCTCGCTGATCCAGCTGAAGTCGATCCTCAACCCGTCCGAGACCAGCGACATGATCCAGTCGCTGATCAACGACGCGGACCAGTGCGGCGCGATTCCGCACTGGGTCAACGACAACGTCGAGGACGGCGTGATGCCGGGTGACGCCGGTTCGCTGATCGTCTCGAACGCGTATGCGTTCGGCGCGCGGCGCTTCGATACGCGGTCCGCGCTGCAGCACATGGTGAAGATGGCGAACATCCCCGGCACGGCCTGCAACAACGTGACCACCAACGGCGGCCGCGCGAGCTACCTGCAGACCGGCTACATCACCAACGGCGAGTGGGGACAGGCTTCGTCCACGCTCGAATATACGAGCAGCGATTTCGCGATCTCGCGCTTCGCCGGAGCACTCGGCGATACCGCCACGCAGCGCATGCAGCTGAGCCGCTCGGCTTACTGGCAGAACCTGCTCAACACCACGCTGACGCCGCCGCTGATCGCGGCGCGCCAGTCGAACGGCGCGTGGATACCCGAGACGCCGAGCAGTGGCGACAACTACGTGGAAGGCAATGCCGAGCAGTACACGTGGATGGTGCCGTACAACGGCGCCGGCCTGTTCGCACAGCTGGGCGGCAATGCGGCGGTGACGTCGCGGCTCGACCAGTTCTTCACGGTGCTCAATGCCGGCCTGAGCCTGCCCAACTTCTACATGGGCAACGAGCCGACCTTCGAGGTGCCCTGGCTCTACAACTGGGCCGGGCAGCCGTCGGGCACGCAGCGCGTGGTGCAGCAGATCCTCGCCAGCGCGTTCGGCACCGGCCCCGACGGCTTGCCGGGCAACGACGACCTCGGCGCCGTGTCGGGCTGGTATGTGTGGGGTGCGCTGGGCCTGTATCCGCAGATCCCCGGCGTCGCGGGCCTGGCGATCGGCAGCCCGCAGTTCCCGCAGATCGATGTGCGACTCGGCAACGGCCGCACGTGGCGGATTCGTGCCGAAGGCGCGCCCGCGTCCAGCTATGTGCAGTCGCTGTCGATCAACGGTCGCGCCCACGATGTGCCATGGGTCGCCTACGACGACATCGCGAACGGCGCGACGCTGCACTTCGCGATGGGCAGCGCGCCGTCGCAATGGGGCAGCCGGAAGCAGCCGCCGTCGTTCGGCGTGCCGGTGGCGATCAACGCGGTCGACAGCTACAACAATCGAGGCTTCAGCGCGGACGGCGCGACCAATGCCGACGGCCAGGGCGCGGACTTCGACGGCAGCCTGTTCAGCTACTCGCTGAATGCGCTGGCAGCGGCGGGCGTGCAGCCCGGCAAGCCGTTCGCGGTGGCCGGCGCGAGCGTCGCGGTGGCGGGTGGGCCGCTCTCGCTCGACAACACCGTGACCGTCGGCCAGACCGTGATGCTGCCGCCGGGATCGGCCGGCACCGGCGTGGTGGTGCTCGGCTCGGCCAACAATGGCCCGAGCAGCGGCACGGCGCAGCTGAATTTCGCCGACGGTTCGAGTCAGGCCGTTACGCTGGCGTTCGACGACTGGACGCTGAACGGCGGCAGCGCGCACGCGAGCGCGACGGTCGCCGTCACGATGGCGTACCGCAATTCGGGCAGCGGCCAGCAGGACAACGTCAAGACCTATATCTTCGCGCAGAAGATTCCGGTGCCGCCCGGCAAGGTGGTGACGAGCATCGTGCTGCCGCGCCAGGTGAGCGCCGGCAAGATGCATGTGTTCGGGATCGGGATGGCGGCTTCCTGATGCCCGCCTGACCGTCGGGGATGCATCGGGCCTTCCGATGTATCCCCTCGCCGGCCGGCGCTGCTGCCGTGCGGTTCCCGCCCGCCGTGACTCATCGCGCAACAGCGACGGATTCGCGATACTCCCCTGCGGCCGATCTTTTTACCCATTGCTCCGCACCGATGCTTTCCGTCGATGCGCGTCAACGAACCCGCCGTCGGGCAGCCACCGGGCGCCGGTAGCCGGGCGCACCGGCCCGGCTTCTCCCGCTGGCCCAAGCGAATCCCCCCCACTGGCGCTACCGCCAAAAACGAGCGCTCACTAACGTGTCGATACCGCGTACCGCATGCGCGCCAGCGCCTTGCGCACCGTTCACCATTCGACAGGAGACACGTTATGGCAGATACGCTCACCGGCCCCGTCACGGCCGCCACGCTCGCGGCCTTTTCCGACGCCTTCAACCGGCATGACGCCAATGCGTTGATGGGCTTCATGACCGAGGACTGCGTGTTCGACGCGGCCGGCGGCCCCGACATCCACGGCACGCGCTTCGTCGGCCGCGACGCGGTACGCGCCGCGTTCGAAGCCGTGTTCAAGACCTTCCCCGACGCGCACTGGGGCCACGGCCGCCACACCGTCGCCGGCGAGCGCGGCGTCTCCGAATGGGTGTTCATGGGCACGCACGCCGAAGGCTGGCGCATCGAGGCCGAAGGCTGCGACCTGTTCGAATTCCGCGACGGACTGATCGCCGTCAAGCGTGCCTTCCGCAAGGAACGGCCGAAGCAGCCGACCTGAGCGCAGCGGCCGGGCCACCGTGCCCGGCGCGCATTTTGAAACGAATCGATTCATTTCATTCCACATTCCCCGGCAGCGGGCGGAATGACTTGACCGGCCTTCCCCAGCAAATAGCATCTGGAACAAGACGTTCCGTTAATTGAAAAATCGGAGACAACCCATGAGCGAACAATCCACTTCCCTGCGTGCATCGGCGAACGGTCCGCAGGACATGACGCCGTCCGAAGCCTTCGTCGAGACCCTCGCGGCCAATGGCGTGACCGACATGTTCGGCATCATGGGCTCCGCGTTCATGGATGCGATGGACATCTTCGCGCCGGCCGGCATCCGCCTGATCCCGGTCGTGCACGAACAGGGCGCGGGCCACATGGCCGACGGCTATGCGCGCGTGTCGGGCCGCCACGGCGTCGTGATCGGCCAGAACGGCCCCGGCATCAGCAACTGCGTGACGGCGATCGCGGCCGCGTACTGGGCGCACAGCCCGGTCGTGATCGTCACGCCGGAAGCCGGCACGATGGGCATCGGCCTCGGCGGCTTCCAGGAAGCGAACCAGCTGCCGATGTTCCAGGAGTTCACGAAATACCAGGGCCACGTCACGCACCCGGCGCGGATGGCCGAATTCACCGCGCGCTGCTTCGACCGCGCGCAGGCCGAGATGGGCCCGACCCAGCTGAACATCCCGCGCGACTACTTCTACGGCAAGGTCAAGGTCGAGATTCCGCAACCGCGCCGGCTCGATCGCGGCGCCGGCGGCGAACAGAGCCTGGACGACGCAGCGGCACTGATCGCGCAGGCGAAATTCCCGGTGATCATCTCGGGCGGCGGCGTCGTGATGGCCGACGCAATCGAGGAATGCAAGGCGCTCGCCGAACGGCTCGGCGCGCCGGTCGTCAACAGCTACCTGCACAACGACTCGTTCCCGGCGAACCACCCGCTGTGGTGCGGCCCGCTCGGCTACCAGGGCTCGAAGGCGGCGATGAAGCTGCTGTCGCGCGCGGACGTCGTGATCGCGCTCGGCTCGCGCCTCGGGCCGTTCGGCACGCTGCCGCAGCACGGGATGGACTACTGGCCGAAGGACGCGAAGATCATCCAGATCGACGCCGATCACAAGATGCTCGGCCTCGTGAAGAAGATCTCGGTCGGCATCTGCGGCGACGCGAAGGCCGCGGCGGTCGCGCTCACGCAACGCCTCGAAGGTCGCACGCTCGCGTGCGACGGCTCGCGCGGCGAGCGCGCCGACCAGATCGCGACCGAGAAGGCCGCGTGGGAAAAGGAACTCGACGACTGGACGCACGAGCGCGACGCGTACAGCCTCGACATGATCGAGGAGCAGAAGCACGAGAAGCCGTTCAGCGGCGGCCAGTACCTGCATCCGCGCCAGGTGCTGCGCGAGCTCGAGAAGGCGATGCCCGAGGACGTGATGGTGTCGACCGACATCGGCAACATCAACTCGGTCGCGAACAGCTACCTGCGCTTCAACAAGCCGCGCAGCTTCTTCGCGGCGATGAGCTGGGGCAACTGCGGCTATGCGTTCCCGACGATCATCGGCGCGAAGGTCGCCGCGCCGCACCGCCCGGCCGTGTCGTATGCGGGCGACGGCGCGTGGGGCATGAGCCTGATGGAAACGATGACCTGCGTGCGCCACAACATCCCGGTCACGGCCGTCGTGTTCCACAACCGCCAGTGGGGCGCGGAGAAGAAGAACCAGGTCGACTTCTACAACCGCCGCTTCGTCGCCGGTGAACTCGACAACCAGAGCTTCGCGGCGATCGCGCGTGCGATGGGTGCGGAAGGGATCACGGTCGACCGCCTCGAGGATGTCGGCCCGGCGCTCAAGCGCGCGATCGACATGCAGATGAACGAAGGCAAGACGACGATCATCGAGATCATGTGCACGCGCGAACTCGGCGATCCGTTCCGTCGCGACGCGCTGTCGAAGCCGGTGCGCATGCTCGACAAGTACAAGGACTACGTGTAACGCCGCGTCGCCGACGCAACCCGTTGCCGGCCGCGCGCTCCTCTCGCGCGGCCGGCCCTCCGGCCGGACGCCGTGCCCCGTGCGGGCCGCCGCATCCGGCCGTTTTTTCTTTTCTTACCCGAGCGAACGATGAAAGCCCTCGACCGCATTCTCGACGCCGCGCGCCGCCAGCCGATGCGCATCGCACTGTGTGAAGCCGACGATCCGCGTGTGCTGCAGGCCGCCGCGCGCGCGACGCGCGACGGCATCGCCCGCATCGTGCTCGTCGGCAACCGCGCGGCGATCCACGCGGCGGCCGCGCGCGACGCGATCGATCTCGACGGCATGACGCTCGTCGATCCGGCCACCGCCACGCAACGCGATGCCTATGCCGACACGCTGCACGCGCTGCGCAAGAGCAAGGGCATGACGGCCGATGCCGCACGCGACGCGGTGCTCGACCCGCTCTGCCACGCGAACCTGATGGTGCGGCTCGGCGACGCGGACGGCTCGGTCGCGGGCGCCGTGCATGCGACGGCCGACGTCGTGCGCGCGGCAATCCAGCTGATCGGCGTCGATCCGGCGTTCCGGATCGTGTCGAGCTTCTTCCTGATGATGCTGTGCGAGCCGTTTCACACGATCAAGGGCGGGCTGATCTTCTCCGACTGCGCGCTGGTCGTCGATCCGGACGCCAGTCAGCTCGCCGAGATCGCGATGGCCGCCGCCGACAGCGCGCACGCGCTGCTCGGCGAGGCGCCGCGCGTCGCGATGCTGTCGTTCTCGACGAGCGGCAGCGCGCATCACGCGGCGGTCGACAAGGTGACGGCCGCGACCGCGCACGTGCGCGAACTCCGCCCCACCCTCGCGATCGACGGCGACGTACAGCTCGACGCGGCGATCGTCGCGGAAATCGCCGAGCGCAAGATCGCGCATTCGCAGGTGGGCGGCCACGCGAACGTGCTCGTGTTCCCGAGCCTCGAAGCCGGCAACATCGGCTACAAGCTCGCCGAACGGATCGGCCGCGCGAAGGCCGTCGGCCCGCTGCTGCAAGGGCTGCGCCGCCCCGCGAACGACCTGTCGCGCGGCTGCAGCGCCGACGACGTGTATCACGTGATCGCGGCGACCACCGTGCAGGCGCAGGCGGCCGCGCAACGCGCCGCAACCGGCGAGGCCGCACACGCATGACCGCCGACAAACTGGCGATCCTGATCGCGGTGATCGGCGCCGGCAGCTATTTCCAGACCGTCACCGGGTTCGGGCTCGGGATGATCGTGATGGGCGCGACGAGCGGCTTCGGGCTCGCGCCGCTCGCCACCGTCGCCACGCTGATGAGCGTCGTGTCGCTCGCGAACGGCGCAACCGCACTGCCCGGCCGGCTGCATCACATCGACTGGCGCGCGGTCGGCGCGGCGACGCTCGGCATCCTGCCGTCGGTCGTCGCGGGCGTGCTGCTGCTCGAATGCCTGAGCCGCTCGGCGGCCGACCTGCTGCAACTGATCCTCGGCGCGGTCGTGCTGTACGGCGGCCTGAGCGCGGCGCTGCGGCCGACGCCGCTCACCGAGCGCTCGGACAACCGCAGCTTCTTCGTCAGCGGCCTGTTCGGCGGCTTGCTGAGCGGGATGTTCGGCGTGTCGGGGCCGCCGCTGATCTTCCAGTTCTACCGGCAGCCGTTGACGCTCGTGCAGATCCGCTGCGCGCTGATCGTGCTGTTCACGACAACCTCGGCCACGCGCGTGCTGTACAGCGCATGCGAAGGCCAGCTCGATCGCGACATCTGGCTGCTGGCCGCGATCGCGACGCCGGTCGTGATGCTGACGACGGTGGCCGCGCGCCAGTACCCGCCGCCGCTGTCGCCGGTCGCGCTGCGTCGGCTTGCGTTCGGCGTGCTGATGGCGATCGGCATCGGGCTGATCGCGACGTCACTGCCGCCGCTGCTGCATCGCGCTTGATGTCTCGCGGCACGCGCCGCGTCGAACCGCCCTGTTCCCGGCGATCGATTCGGACTCGACGCATCCGCGTCGAATGCAGTCGCCCGTGTCACCGACGCGCGCCGATCCATCCGGCGATTTCGACGAGCCGCTTCATGTCGAGCGCCGACGCAAGATCGATCGCCAGCCGGTGCCGGTAGTACGGGCCAAGATCGAGCCCGACGCCCAACCCGAGCACTTCGACGCGGCCCGCCGACTCCTGGCGCGCAACCACCTGCTTCAGATGGTTGTCGAGGTAGAACGGATCGTTCGCGAGCGCCGTCGCGCCGTCCATCGGGCTGCCGTCCGAGATCACGACGAGGATCTTGCGTGCCTCCGGCCGCGCCGCGAGCCGCGCGCACGCCCATTCGACCGCTTCGCCGTCCACACCTTCGCGGAACAGATCAGCCTTGAACAGCGCGGCAATGCCCGTGCGCGCATGGCGCCAGCGGGTATCCGCGTCCTTGAACACCAGGTGGCCGGTTTCGTTGAGCCGGCCCGGATGCCGCGGCTTGCCGCGCGCGAGCCAGTCCTGCCGGGCACGGCCGCCGTTCCATGAGAGCGTCGTGAAGCCGAGCACTTCGGTTGCGAGACCGGCGGCATCGCCCGCGCGGGCCAGCGTGTCGACCATCAGCGCGACGCCGTCGATCCACGTCTTCATCGACCCGGAGCAGTCGATCAGGAACGCGAGCGCGCAGTCGGCATGCGGCCGCACGCGTTCGAGCCGGAACAGCCGACGTTCGGCCGGCGAGCTGACGAGTTGCGCGAGCCGGCGGCCGTCGAGGCGGCCCTGCTCCTCACCGAACGACCAGCCGTCGGCCTGCGGCACGACGAGCGCCGCGCGCAGCACACGCGCGAGCCGCGTGACGTTGATCCGCTGCGCGGCGACCTGGGCGTCGAGCCGGTCGCGATACTCGCGCAGCAGTGCCGCGCGGATCTGCGCGGCCGGTCGAAGCTCGCGGTCGTAGCGTGTCGTGTACGCACGATAGACGGCGTCGCCGCCCTGCAGCACGACGCTGTCGCCGGTCTCCACGAGTGCCGGCATATCGATGCCCGTCTCGTCGAAATCGACCCACAGCGAGAAATTCGTCAGTGCATCGTCCTGCTCGCGTGCGTCTTCCGTCTCCGTCTCCACGACGGCTGCACGCGCGTCGCGGATCATCGCCGCAATGCACTTCGCGAGCGCCAGCGCGTGTTCCGCGAAGGCGCGCTGATCGTGCCGGCACCGCTTGAGCCCGGCAAGCTGCACGCCGATCTCGGGCACGATCGCCGCACGCGACGCTTCGATCAGGTCTTCCGTCTCTTCGAGCACGGGCCAGCCCGTCAGCCGCGACCACGCGATCTGCGCGACCGTGTACACGAGAATCCCGACATGCGTATCGGCCTGCCCCGACCGGTGAAACGCGCGTGACCAGGTCTCGAAGCGATGACGCAGGTTCTGAACGACACCGCGCATGGCAGGCGGCGCGAGCGACTCGCAGCGCAGTTGCTCGAGCATCTCGAACAGCACGCGTTCGACCGGATCGTCGCCGGACAGCGCGCGATGCAGGTCCGCATCGGAATGCAGGATGCGCAGCGCGGCACCGTCGGCCGCGCCGCGCCATGACGCGAGATCGTCGTCGGCGGCCTGCGCGCGCAGGTGCGGCGCATGGATCGGCAACGGCCGCAAGTCGCGGCACACGCGGCCCGCGCGGTAATGCAGCGCCGCGTCACGCGTCAGCGCGCGTACCGTCGACGCACCCAGCGCTTCGCGCGCCGACGCGCGGCGCGCGGCGTCTCGATCAGCGCTCACCGCCCTGCCCCCGGCTCGCCGCCGCCGACACGCGACGCAACCGCCAGCTCCTCGCCGAAACAGCGCTGGTAATACTCGGCGACGACCGGCCGCTCCGCGTCGTCGCACTTGTTCAGGAACGTGAGCCGGAACGCGAGCGCCGGATCGCGGAAGATCTGGCAGTTCTCGGCCCAGTTGATCACCGTGCGTGGCGACATCAGCGTCGACAGGTCGCCGGTCGCGAAGCCGTTGCGCGTCAGCTCCGCGAGGCTCACCATCGATTCGAGCAGCGGGCGGCCGGCTTCGTCCGCGAGTTCCGGCACGCGCGCACGGACGATGCCGATCTCCTCGTCGCGCGGCAGGTAGTCGAGCGTCGCGACCACGTTCCAGCGGTCCATCTGCGCGTGGTTGAGCATCTGCGTGCCGTGATAGAGCCCATTCAGGTTGCCGAGCCCGACCGTGTTCGCGGTCGCGAACAGCCGGAACGACGGATGCGGGTGAATCACGCGGTTCTGGTCGAGCAGCGTGAACTTGCCGTCGCGCTCCAGAATCCGCTGGATCACGAACATCACGTCGGGCCGCCCCGCGTCGTATTCATCGAAAATCAGCGCGACCGGGCGCTGCAATGCCCACGGCACGATCCCTTCCTGGAATTCGGTCACCTGCACGTCGTCGCGCACGACGATCGCATCCTTGCCGACGAGGTCGAGCCGGCTGATGTGGCCGTCGAGGTTCACGCGCACGCACGGCCAGTTCAGCCGTGCCGCGACCTGTTCGATATGCGTCGACTTGCCGGTGCCGTGCATCCCCTGCACGAGCACGCGGCGGTTGCGTGCGAAGCCCGCGAGGATCGCGAGCGTGACGTCCGGGTTGAACCGGTATGCATCGTCGATATCGGGTACGTGATCGTCGCGCGTGCTGAACGCGGGCACCATCAGGTCCGAATCGAACCCGAACCGTTCGCGGACCGACACCATGCAGTCCGGCTTGTTCGCCACCCCATCCATTGCGTTGCGCTCCTGTCGTTGCTGTCCGCGCGGGCGTCGATCTTCGCGCCCGCGCCGGTCGCGTTTATGGAACGATTCGTTCCATCGCTGAAAATGCGTGCCGGGTTGCCGCGCCCACTGCCCCACGCGGCCGGCCAGCCGGGCCGTTCGGTACAATGGCCGCCATCCAGTTTTCGGAATGCCTGCCATGCTGCCCGCGGATACGCCCACGCTGCGCGCCTTCGCGCTGCTCGAACATCTCGTCCAGGCCGGCGACGCCGTGTCGCTCGCCGATCTCGTGCGTGAAGTCGATATCCCGAAGGCGTCGCTGCACCGGATGCTCGCGTCGCTCGAAGCCGGCGGCCTCGTGATCCGCGAGCCGGGTCGCAAGAACGCGTATGCGATCGGCCCGCGCCTCGCGCGGCTCGGCACCGGCGTGATGCTGCATACGGGCGCGCGCCGGCTGCGCCACGCGATCCTCGAACGGCTCGTCGCCGATCTCGGCGAAACCTGCAACCTCACCGCGCTGCACGACACGGAAGTCGTCTATCTCGATCGCGTCGAAGCCGACTGGCCGCTGCGGCTCGACCTGAAGCCCGGCTCGCGCGTGCCCGCGCATTGCAGCGCCAGCGGCAAGCTGCTGCTCGCGCTGCTGCCGCGCGACGAACGCGCCGCGCTGGTGCGCGCACTGGCGCTGCCGCGCTACACGCCGAACACGATCTCGGACCCCGAACTGCTCGAAGCCGAACTCGACCGCACCGCTCACAAGGGCGTCGCGATCGACAACGAGGAATTCGTCGCGGGCATCGTGTGCATCGCGGCGCCGATCGTCGGCGACGACGGCGCGTGCATCGCCGCGGTCGCCGTGCATGCACCCGTGTCGCGCGCACCGCTGTCGCAGTTGCTCGACCACGTGCCGCGTTTGCAGGAAGCGGCGCGCGCGCTCGCGGAAACGTTCTAGCTCCCGCACCGCGTGGCGGCGCACGCGCAACGTCATGACGCGCGCTGGTAGTAGAGGTTCTGCGGATGCCGCGCATCTGCGAAGAAGAACCAGCGTTCCGCGACCAGCCCCGCGTACTGGATCACGAACGCCGCGCCGAGCGCGACGGCGGCCGCGACCGACGTCGGCGCGAGCGCGCCCGCGCCGGTCAGCACGAACGGCACCGCGAATGCGCCGATCAGGAAGCCGGCCTTCACCGCGCGCAACGTACCGTTGCCCTGCCCGTGAAAGAACTCCCGCGTATTGAACGCGCTGGCCGTGAAGCCGCGCGACTTCTGCTCCACCTTGTCGCTGCGGATCCCGGTCGCACTCTGCACGGTCGACTTCGGCCGCAGCCGCGCATTGCGTGCGAGCGACGCGAGCCGCGCCACGCCGCCCGCGAGCGTCAGCACGCAGGCGGCTACCGCAAGCCGGCCGACCAGCGACGGCGCGAGCCACGCGGCGCACGCCGTCGCCAGCGTGCAGCCCGACGCGCAGCCGAGCAGCACGAAGTTCACGAGCGTCAGCGGGCTCGCCCATTCCTGCAGGAAGCGCAGGCACGCGTAGATCATCGCGGTGCACACGAACAGCGCGACGCTTGCAAGCGCGCCCATCGCGCCGATCAGCAACGTGCCGGGCCAGCCGAACAGGTGCGCTGCGCCATACGCGAACGCGCACGCGAGAAACACCGGCAGCGCGATGCATTCGCGTGACAGCCACGACGTGCGCCACATCGCGATCGCGCGCCACGCGCGTTCGGGGTGGCCGAGATGGAAGAACGACGCCAGCAGGCCGAGTGCGCCGAGCGCGACCGACAGCGCGGCGCCCGTCACGTAGAACGACGCGGCAATATCGACGCCTGCCGCGCGCGCCAGTGCCTCGACGATCACGAGTGTCAGCAACAGGCCCTGTGCCGCACCGCACAGGGTGGTGAGGAAAACGACCGAAAAGGCTGGGCGCATGGGGACTCCGTTTTTTCGACTATGAGTAAGGGGCTGCGCGTTCAGCGCTGAGTCGCAAGCGACACGAGATCGATGTCGCCGCGTGCCGCGCGAGCTTCGAACGACGCGTCCTCGTCACGGCCGTTCGATGCGCTGCCGCACCCGCCGCTACTCCCGCACCCGCACGATGCTTCGGTCTTCACGCGCGGCAGGTAATGGTTCGACGGCCGCGTGCCCCATTCGGGCATCAGCTGATAGCCGCCGCGTTCGCGGATCGCGCGCGACACGTCCGACTCCGGATCGTGCACGTCGCCGAACAGCCGCGCCGACGTCGGGCACGCGAGCACACAGGCCGGCTTGCGGTCGCGTTCGGGCAGCGCTTCGTTGTCGATGCGATCCGCGCAGAGCGTGCACTTCGTCATCTCCTTGCGGCCTTCGTCGAGCTCGCGCGCGCCGTACGGGCACGCCCACGCGCAGTACTTGCAGCCGATGCACTTGTCGTAGTCGACCAGCACGATCCCGTCCGACTTGCGCTTGTAGCTCGCGCCGGTCGGGCATACCGGCACGCACGGCGGATCCTCGCAATGCAGGCACGACTTCGGAAAGTGAATCGTGTCGGTCATCGGGAACACGCCCGCTTCGTAGGTCTGCACGCGGTTGAAGAACGTGCCGGACGGATCGTCGTCATACGGGCGCATATCCGCGAGACTGCCGGCTTCGCCCGACGTGTTCCATTCCTTGCAGCTCGTCACGCAGGCATGGCAGCCGACGCACACGTTCAGGTCGATGACGAGGGCCATCTGGGTCATGGTGGTGCTCCTTCGATCAGCGATCTTCAGACTTCGGGCCGGCGGACGCCGCGCGCCGCAACCGCGCGGCGAATGCGCCGGTTCCCGCGAAATACGCCTGCACGCGCTGCAGCACGCGCGGCGTGCCCGGCAGCGCCGGCATCGGCGCGAACTGCGGCAAGGTCGTGGCCGCATCGGCTTCGGCCGGATAGATCCGCACCTGCACGTCGTACCAGCCGGCCTGCCCCGTGATCGGATCGGAGTTCGACATCCGCGCACCGCCGCGCGCCGCATCCGGCAGCTCGTCGGTGATCACGTGGTTCAACAGGAAGCCGCGCTGCGACTCGCCCGCCTGCGGCCCCAGGTTCCACGCGCCGGCCGCCTTGCCGATCGCGTTCCAGGTCCATACGGTGCCGGGCTCGACCGCCTCGCTGTAGCGCGCGCGGCAACGCACCTTGCCCCATGGCGATTCGACGTAGATCCACGCGCCGTCGTCGATCTGCTGCGCGGCGGCCGTGACCGGGTTCACGAACAGGTGATTCTCGCCATGGATCTGCCGTAGCCACGCGTTCTGCGAATCCCACGAGTGGTACATCGCCATCGGCCGCTGCGTGATCGCCGCGAGCGGATAGCGGCCCGCATCGGTCAGCCCGCTTTCGAGCGACCGATGCCAGAACGGCAGCGGATCGAAATAGCGCGCGATGCGCTCGCGCAGATGGTCGGGCGGCTGGCGGCCCGACGTGCGGCCCTGCGCGGCGAGCCGGAATTTCTGCATCACGTCCGAGTAGAGCTGGATCACGATCGGCACGCCGAACTTGCGCATCCCGTTGTCGACCGCCCACTGCATGTACGGGCCGTTGCAGTTGCGCATGTACTGCAGCGGCTCCGGCAGCCGGTAGTGGTACACGCAGTTGTTCTCCGCGTAGCGCTTCCACTGGTCGGGGTTCGGTTCGCCGACGACGGCCTTGTCACCCTCCTTGCCGCGCCAGCCGATCAGGAAGCCGGTGCCGGAATCGGGCGCGGTCTGGAAATTGATGACGAAATCCGGATAGTCGCGATACTTGCGTTGCCCGTCCGCGGTCGTGAAGGCCGGAAACTTCAGCCGGCTCGCAAGCTCGATCAGCACTTCCTGGAACGGCTTGCATTCGCCGGTCGGCGGCACGACCGGCACCCGCACCGAGTCGACCGGCCCGTCGAATTCGGAGATCGGCCGGTCGAGCACCGACATCACGTCGTGCCGCTCGAGGTAGGTGGTGTCGGGCAGGATCAGGTCGGCGAACGCCGTCATCTCCGACGCGAACGCATCGCACACGACGAGGAACGGGATCCGGTATTCGCCGTCGTCGCGCTTGTCGACCAGCATCTTGCGCACTTCCGTCGTGTTCATCGACGAATTCCACGCCATGTTGGCCATGAAGATCAGCAGCGTGTCGATCGGATAGGGATCGCCGCGCCACGCATTGGTGATCACCGAATGCATGAGCCCGTGCACCGCGAGCGGGTATTCCCACGAGAACGCCTTGTCGAGCCGCGCGGGCGTGCCGTCCGGATGGACGAACAAGTCCTCGGGGCCCGCGGGCCAGCCGAGCGGGCCGGTGGCGAGCGGCGTGTTCGGCTTGATCTGGGCCGGGTCGTTCGGCGGTTTCGCCGATGGCGGCACCGCGCGCGGATACGGCGCCTTGTGCCGGAAGCCGCCCGGCCGGTCGATCGTGCCGAGCAGCGACATCAGCACGGCAAGCGCGCGGATCGTCTGGAAGCCGTTCGAATGCGCGGCGAGCCCGCGCATCGCATGGAACGCGATCGGCACGCCCTTCACCGATTCGTGCTCCTTGCCCCACGAATCCGTCCAGCGCACCGGCAGCGCGATCGCGTGGTCGCGCGCGACCGTCTCCATCTCGCGCGCCAGGCGTCGGATCGTGTCGGCCGCGATGCCGGTGATGTCGGCCGCCCATTCGGGCGTGCATTCGGCCACCTGCTCACGCAGCAGCGTGAACGACGGCGCGACGGGCGTGCCGTCGTCGAGCGTATAGCGGCCGTCGAGTGCAGGCTCGGCGCCTTCCGTGTGATGCAGCACCGCGCGGTTCGTCTTCGTGTCCCACCACATCCGGTTCTGCGGATACAGCGCGTTGACCTCCGGCGCGCCGGCGTCGCGCACGAACAGCCCGAACGTGTCGGCGCCATCGCGTTGGTCGACCAGCTCGGCCGCGTTCGTGAAGCGCGACACGAATTCGAGGTCGAACGCGTCGCGCGCGATCAGCTCGTGCATCAGCGCCATGAACAGCGCGCCATCGGTGCCAGGGCGAATCGGAATCCATTCGTCGGCGATCGCCGCGTAGCCGGTGCGCACCGGATTGATCGCGATGAAGCGGCCGCCCGCCCGCTTGAACTTGCCGAGCGCGATCTTCAGCGGATTCGAATGGTGGTCCTCCGCGGTGCCGATCATGAAGAACAGCTTCGCGTTGTCGAGATCGGGCCCGCCGAATTCCCAGAACGAGCCGCCGATCGTGTAGATCATCCCGGCCGCCATGTTCGCCGAGCAGAACCCGCCATGCGCCGCATAGTTCGGCGTACCGAACTGTTTTGCAAACAGGCCGGTGAGCGCCTGCATCTGGTCACGGCCGGTGAACAGCGCGAAGCGCTTCGGGTCGGTGGCGCGCAGGTGCGCGAGCCGCTTTTCGAGCACGTCGAACGCGACCTCCCACGACACCGGCTCGAACTGCGCGTCGCCGCGCTCGGCGCCCGGCTTGCGCATCAGCGGCTGCGTGAGCCGTGCGGGCGAATACTGCTTCATGATGCCGGACGAACCTTTCGCGCAGATGACGCCCTGGTTCAGCGGATGCGCGGGATTGCCGTCGATATAGCGCACCTCGCCGTCGCGCAGGTGCACGCGGATGCCGCAGCGGCACGCACACATGTAGCACGTCGTCGTCTTGATCTCGGCCTGCTCGTCCCGCTCGCGTGCCCGATGTTCCATCGTCTGTCCTCGTTCGCGGATTCGCGGATGAGGGTGCGCCCGGCGGGGCGCACCCGTGAATCGGTTCATCCATGCTATGCCGGCACGCGGCCGACATAAAGTCGCATCCTCTGATCGGTGCTATCGGTCGGCCCGATAGTTGCCCCGATAGTTACCCCGATCACCCATCGGCTCGGGCCTGAAGCCGCATGCACGAAGGCCCGGCACGCGGGCCGGGCCTTCGGCGTCAGGGGTTAGCGCATTACCCGGCATCAACGCGGCGGATAGGCGAGCAGTTCGCTGTCGTCGAGATGCTCGCGGCGGCTGCGGCGCGTGAGCCCGTAGGCGACGACCAGCACGCCGAGGCTGGCGACACCGAGCCACAGCGGCTTGCGCTGGTCGGGGATGAACGCCATCGCGACGAGGATGCCGACCATCCCGATGATCGCGACCCAGGTGAGGTACGGATACGCCCACATCTTGACGCGCAGCTTGCTGGCAGCCACCGGGTCGAGACGCTTGCGCAGGCGCAGTTGCGAGAACGCGATCAGCACGTACACGAACAGCGCGACGGTGCCGTACGAATTGACGAGGAACACGAACACGGTATCGGGCGACACGTACGACATCACCACCGACACGTAGCCGAACACCGTGCCGAGCAGGATCGCGCGCACCGGCACGCCGCGCTTGTTGACCTTCGCGAGCGCGGCCGGCGCGTCGCCGTGGCGGGTCAGCGCGAACAGCATCCGCGACGCCGCATAGAGGCCCGAGTTGAGCGCGGACAGCACGGCCGTCAGCACGATCGCGTTCATCACGTTGGCGGCAGCCGGCAGGCCCATCACTTCGAGTGCGCTCACGTACGGCGTGGCCATCTGATGCGAGTTCCACGGCACCAGCGCGACGACGAGCGCGACCGAGCCAACGTAGAACACCAGCACGCGCGTGATCACCGAATTGGTGGCCTTCGCAACCGCTTTCGCTGGTTCCTTCGCCTCGGCCGCCGCGATCGTGACGATCTCGGCGCCGAAGTAGAAGCCGGTCGCCGCGACCGCCCCGCTCATCACCGGCCCGATGCCGAGCGGCATGAAGCCGCCGTGGCCGAGCAGCGTCGGCAGCACCGACGTCGTGTGCATCGACGCGGGCCACAGGCCGAGCACGTAGAGGCCGCCGAGGAACAGGAACACCATGATCGCGCCGACCTTGATCGACGAGAACCAGAACTCGAACTCGCCGTAGCTGCCGACCGAGATCAGGTTCGTGAGCGTCAGCACGACCAGCAGCGCGAGGCTGATGATCCACGCGGGCGTATCCGGCAACCAGAACTGGATCAGCTTGGCGCCGGCCACCGCTTCGAGCGCGACGACGATCACCCAGAAATACCAGTACATCCAGCCGGTCAGGAAGCCCGCCATCTTGCCGGGCCCGCGCCAGTTGCCGAACGCGAGCCGCGCGTATTCGTAGAACGAACCGACGGCCGGCATCGCGCATGCCATCTCGCCGAGCATCCGCATCACGAGCACGACGAGCCCGCCCGTGATCAGGAACGACAGGATCGCGGCCGGCCCGGTCTGCTGAATCACCACGCCGCTGCCGACGAACAGCCCGGCACCGATCACGCCGCCAAGCGCGATCATCGTCATGTGGCGCTGCTTGAGCCCACACTTCAGGTCACTCTGATTCGAGGGTTGCATGTCTTCTCCATATCCAGTTGTCCGGACGCCGCCCGCACGCCACCATCGGGTGAGCGCGGGCGCCGCCGGCGACGGCGCGTGCAGGGGCGCCTGCAGCCCCGGCCGCACGGATTTCTATTGCTTTTATTGTGTTCGACCGCCCGGCGCGCGTTGTGTCACGCCGGGCGATAGGCACTACGTTCAGGGCTTTTCGTCGTTCCTGAAGTAAGACAGGTAGAGCATCCGTTGCCCGAGGCGCCGGAACGGCGCGAACGGGTGGCCAGGCAGCGGCGACGTGAAGATCGGCAGCGTCTGCCGTGCGCCCTTCCCCGCGATCTGCTCGGCCAGCCGGCGGCCGGCCTGCTGCGAGTACGACACGCCGTTGCCGCCGTAGCCGAGCGCGTAGTACACCGACTGCCGCGGGTCGGGCTGGCACACGCGCGGCATCATGTCGTGGCTCACGTCGACCCAGCCCCACCATGAGTAGTCGATCTCCACGCCGCGCAGCGCGGGAAACTTGCGCGCCATCCCGTCCTTCAGCAATTCGAAGTGACGCGGGTTCGGCGCATCGTCACCGGTAATCGCGCTGCGGCTGCCGATCTGCAAGCGGCGATCCGGCAGGAAGCGATAGTAGAAGCGCAGCGTACGCGTATCGGTCAGCACCTGCGTCGTGCGGAAATTGCACGCGTCGATCTCCGCGTCGGTGAGCGGGCGCGTGACCATCGAGTTCGACAGGATCGGCATCACCTTGCTGCGCAGCGACGGATGCAGCGTCTGCGCGGTGTACGCGCCGGTCGCGATGCCGACTGCACGGGCCCGCACGACGCCGCCGGGCGTGCGCAGGTGATGCACGCCGTCGATCGTCTCGAAGCCGAGCACCGGGCTGCTCGTATGCACCTTCGCGCCGGCTTCGCGCGCGAGGCGCAGGTAGCCGAACGCGAGCTTCAGCGCGTGGATGCCGATGCCTTCCGGCTCGTGCAGCGCGCCGGCCGCTTCGTGGTCGTTGATGAATTCGCGGCGGAAGGTTTCGGCGCTCAGCAGCTCGGACGGATAGCCGAATACGTCCTTCCACACCTTCGCCTCGGCCGCGAGCTTGGCCATGATGCGCGGACGATGCGCGATCAGGAAATGGCCGCCCGGCTGCGGGTCGCAGTCGATTTCCGCCACGAGCGACTTGAAGTTCTCGAAGCCTTCGAGGATCTCGTCGTGCATCTTCAGCGCAACGTCCTTGCCCCAGCGCTCGATCCACTGCGAGCGCGACAGCCGGCCCGATGCGTTCTGCCCCTGCCCGCCGTTGCGGCTGCTGCAGCCCCAGCTCGTGCGGTTGGCTTCCAGCACGACGGCCTTGATGCCGTGGTCCCGCGCGAGGCACAGCGCGGTCGCGAGGCCCGTGTAGCCGGCGCCGATGATCGCGACGTCGACATCGAGATCGCGCGTAACGGGGCCGTCGTCGGGCGGCGGGGTGCCGGCCGTCGCGACCCAGTAGGTCGGCGCGTACTGCCGGCCGCACCCGGGCCCCGGCGACACGAGCGGATCGTAGGTCGGGTCGTAACGCGTATCGTTCGGCCGGCCGCCGGCGAAGCCGCTCGCGGTGCGTTCGATGGAAGGGGTCGACATGCTCAGACCTCCGACGCGGGCTGGCCTGCCGCGCCGCAACGGGCGCGCGAGGCGATTCGACTGACTGATGCGGGGCGCACGCTCGCCGCACGGGCGAATGCTGCCGACTGCCTGTTGGTCATGCCTGTCTCCTGATCGTTCTCTTCGGGTCGATCGTGTGCAGATGCTTCAATGCGGCGATCTGTCGAGGAAAGTGTAGGCAGGCCGATTTTTCGCAGGTAGGGCCAGTGGACCGGATTCGCTTGGACCAGCGCGTGGGCGGCCGAATGGCGGGCAGACGGTGGTGGGTCGCGATCGGCAGGGGGACGCGGCGCGAGCCTGGCACCACCGGGAGATCGATCAGCCGGCAGCATCGGACGACCGGCTGACGGCAGCGGTCAGAGGCGTGGGCATGGGCATGGGCGTTGGCGTAGCCGTGGCCGTCGTCGTTGGCTCGGGTGTCGGCTCAGGTGTGGGCATGGCACCGACCGACGACCGCCCCGCCGATACGACCCCGCGCCCCGCCCCACCCGCTGTCACATCGCGCGCACTGCGACGCCGTCCACGCCGCCGCGCTTCTCGATCGCCCGCGCGGACACGATCGACAGGAGTGCAGACAACATCACGTAAACCCCGACGAGCCACGGCGCCCCGCCGTTCACGCGCAGCAACGCGGTCGCAACGATCGGCGTGAGGCCGCTCGCGAAGATGCCCGACACCTGGTAGACGAACGAGATGCCCGTGTAACGCACGTTCGCGTCGAACAGCTCCGCGAACAGCGCGGCCTCCGGCCCGTACGCCATCGCGTAGAAGATCCCGAACGGGATCACCAGCGCGAGCCACACGGCGAGCAGGTGGGTCGACTGCGTCTGCAACAGCCAGAACGCGGGCAGCACCGACAGCCCGCACAGCGTCGCGCCCCACCGGTACACGCGTGCGCGGCCGAGCCGGTCGGACAGCCCGCCGAACACCGGGATGAACACGCACATCACGACCGCCGCGCTCATCACGCCGAGCAGCGCGTCGCCGCGCGAGATCGACAGGTTGCGCGTCATGTAGCCGATCGAGAACACCGCGAACACGTTGAAGAACACGCCGTCGATATAGCGCGCGCCCATCCCGAGCAGGATCGCCTCACGATAGTTGGCGAGCAACTCGACGACCGGCAGCTTCGTATCGCGCCGCTGGCGCTTGAGCGCGACGAACTCGGGCGTATCGGCCACGCGGGTGCGGATGTAGAAGCCGACCGCGACCAGCAGCAGCGACGCCGCGAACGCGACGCGCCAGCCCCACGCGAGAAAGGCGGCATCCGGCAGCGCACGCGACAGCGCCGCGACCACGCCGGCCGCGAGACACAGCCCGATCGCGAGCCCGATCTGCGGCAGGCTCGCATACAGCCCGCGCCGGTGCGGCGGCGCGTACTCATACGCCATCAGCACCGCGCCGCCCCACTCGCCGCCCAGGCCGATGCCCTGCAGCACGCGCAGCGTCAGCAGCAGCACCGGCGCCCACATGCCGATCTGCGCATAAGTCGGCAGGAACGCGACGCCGGCCGTCGACACGCCCATGATCAGCATCGTCAGGATCAGCGCGGACTTGCGCCCGACGCGGTCGCCGAGATGGCCGAACAGCAAGCCGCCGAGCGGCCGCGTGATGAAGCCGACCGCAAACGTCGCATACGCGAGCATCGTCGACACGAACGCGTCGCCGGCCGGAAAGTACTGCTTGTCGAACACGATGCCGGCGACCACGCCGTACAGGAAAAAGTCGTACCACTCGACGGTCGCGCCGATCACGCTGGCCGCGGCCACGCGTCGGACGACCCGGGAATCGATTGCCATGCGAGCTTCTCCAGGTAAGGATGCGCCGCAACCTGCCCCGGCGCCTTGCCGGCGGGGGCATCGATGAACGCGCGGCGGCCGTCCGGGCGCAGGCGCACGGGCCACGCGGGTGATAAGTTGCGACGCCCTACGCGAGCGCCTCGGCGGCCGGCGCGACGCTGTGGCCGCGATCGGCCGCGCGCGCGTCCTCGAGGATCATGTCGGATGCCTTCTCGGCGACCATCACGATCGGCACGTTGGTATTGCCCGATACGACGGTCGGCATGATCGAGCAGTCGACCACGCGCAGCCCGCGCGTGCCGTACACGCGCAGCCGCTCGTCGACGACCGCGCGCGGATCGCTCGCGACGCCCATTTTCGCGGTGCCGGACGGATGGAAGATCGTCTGCCCGTATTCCCGGCAGAACTCGAGCAGCTCGTCGTCCGTCTGCGCGTCCGCGCCCGGCCGCACCTCGCGCTTCATCAGCGGCGCCATCGGCTCGGTGGCCGCGACGCGGCGCGCAAAGCGCACGCCGGCCACCGTCGTGCGGCGGTCGCGCTCGGTGTCGAGATAGTTCGGCTGGATCGACGGCGCGTCGCGCGCATCGTCGGTGCGGATGCGCACGGTGCCGCGCGATTCGGGCCGCAGCTGGCAGATCGAATACGTGCAGCCGGGAAACGGATGCACGCTGCCGCCCGCCGAATCGGCCGACAGTGTCGAGAAATGGAACTGGATGTCCGGCGTCGCCGATTCGTCCGGCAGCGCACGGCAGAACATCCCGCCCTGGTTGATGCCGATCGCGAGCGGGCCGCCACGGAACAGCGCCCACTGCAGCCCCATCTTCGCGCGACCGATCCACGAATGCAGTTCGTCGTTGGTCGTGATCGGCTTCGTCACTTCGTAGATCAGACGAATCTGCAGGTGATCCTGCAGGTTCTCGCCGACGCCCGCGCGATCGGCGACGACCGGAATCCCGTGCCGGTTCAAGAGCGCGGCCGGCCCGACGCCCGACACCTGCAGCAGTTGCGGCGATTGCAGCGCGCCGGCCGCGAGAATCACCTCGCGCAGCGCGCGCACCTCACGCACCTTGCCATGCTGGACGTACCGCACGCCGGACGCCTGCGCGCCGTCGAACAGCACCTTCAGCGCCTGCGCATCGGTTTCGACATGCAGGTTCGGCCGCCCGCGCGCGGGCTTCAGGTACGCCACCGCCGTCGAGCAGCGCAGCCCGTTGCGCGTGGTGAGCTGGTAATAGCCGACGCCTTCCTGGTCGCCCGTGTTGAAATCGTCGACCGTGCGCACGCCCAGACGGTTCGACGCGGCCACGAACGCATCGACGAGTTCGTGCCGCTGCCGGATCGCGGACGCCCACAGCGGGCCGCCGGTGCCGCGCGTGGGCCCGTCGCCGAGCGTGTTGTGTTCGAGCTTGCGGAAATACGGCAGGCACTCGCGCCAGCTCCAGCCGCGATTGCCGAGTGCGGCCCAATGGTCGTAGTCCTGCTGCTGCCCGCGCACGTAGATCAGCCCGTTGATCGAGCTGCAGCCGCCGAGCGTGCGGCCGCGCGGCCAGTACAGGCGGCGGTTGTGCATGTTCGGATCGGGATCGGTATGGAAGCCCCAGTTGTACACGGGGTGGAACATCGTCTTGCCGTACCCGATCGGCACGTGGATCCACATGTAGCGGTCGGCGGGGCCCGCTTCCAGCAGGCACACCGTATGGCGGCCGCCGTCGGACAGCCGGTTGGCGAGGACGCAACCGGCCGATCCCGCGCCGACCACGACATAGTCGAAGCTGCGTGTCATTCCGTGTCTCCGTTCCGGGGTTTTGGAAAAATCCGGTATGTTTCGTCCAAATTTATTGAGCCCACGGAACGCATACAAGCCGATTTATTGTCCACGCCGTGAATGTGGTACAAAAACCGTTCAATTCGTTTCATTTCCCTCGCCCACACCATCCCGGGACGCACGCCGATCCCGACGGAGGAGACACATGCGCGAAACCGCCCCCGCGCCGCCCGATGGCGCGCCCGCCGACGACGCGCGCGTCCTGCGCGCGCTCGCGGTGCTCGAAGCGCTCGCGTCGGCCGGCCAGCCCTACACGCTGTCGCAGCTCGCCGCGCGGCTGCACATTCCAAAGGCGACGCTGCTGCGCCTGATCGAATCGCTCGAAACGCGCGGCTACGTGATCCACATGCCCGACTCGCGCGGCCATGATCGCGGCATCGCGCTCGGCCCGCGCGCCGCGCAGTTCGCGCTCGCGGCGCTGTCGAACAACACGTTCACGCGCGGCTGCCGCTCGGTGCTGCGCTCGCTCGTCGACGTGCTTGGCGAAACCTGCAACCTCACCGCGCTCGACGGCGACACGGTGCTGTACGTCGAACGCGTCGAGACGACCGAGCCGCTACGGCTCGAGATGCGGCCCGGCATGCGCGTGCCGCTGCATTGCACGGCGAGCGGCAAGCTGTTCCTGTCGCAGATGAATGCGCTGGAGCGCAACGCGATGCTCGCGCGGCTCACGCTGAAGAAGATGACCTACCGGACGCTGACCGATGCGCAGTTGCTCGCGGCCGAGCTCGACCGGCTCGCCGCGCGCGGCGTCGGGATCGACAACGAGGAGTTCGTGCGCGGGATGGTGGCGGTTGCGGTGCCCGTGAAGGAGGCAGCAAGCGGCCGCGTGCTCGCGGCGCTCGCCGTGCATGCGCCGACCGCGCGCGCGACGCTCAACGACTTGCTGGAGAACGTGCCGAAGATGCGGGAAGCGGCTACGCGGCTCGCGCCGCTGCTGCATGCGGCTGAGGGTGCGCCGCCGGGTTGATTGCCGTTACGCGCTAAAGCGTCGAAACCTTCAAGCCAGGTGATAACGCAGCCAGAAAGTCTCGCGGCAAGCGTTGTCGAACGTCATCCGCGTCGGGCCGATCGCTTGCGCATCGGGATGGCGCAGCACGTCGTAGTCGATCCAGCATTCCGCGCACAGCAGGTCGGACGGCGCGCGGTCCTGCTCGACCGAGCGGCGCACGATCGCGCCGTTGTCGAAGCGGTATTCGGTTTCGTCGCGCGTGACTTCGACGTCGTCGTCGGTCCAGCGGTCGTGCGACGTCGCGTGCGACACGATCGACACGGGGCCCGAGAGTCCGTGGATCGCGGCGACGTAGGAAATAAGCTTGTCCATGGCGAGGCGGCAAGGAAACAGATGGCCGCATCGCGCAACGCATGCTGCGCGATACGGCCCGAGCGGCGAGTATAGCCGCGCGCCGAAGACCTTGCCGCCGGCGGGGTTTCGCGCGCTACGCCTCCAGCGCGAGCAACGCGAACGTCGCGAGCCAGTGCTCGCCCATATAGTCGCCGGCCACGTGCGCGAGTGCGCTCGCCAGATGCCGGTCGGCCGCGTCGAGCAGCTTCGCGCGCCGCGCATCGCCTTCCGGGAGCGCCCCGGCCAGCGCACGCTGGCACCACGCGCGGCTCAGGTTCAGCCCGTCGAGGTGCGCGATCTTGCCGTCGCTGCGGTCGCTGACCGTCGCCGGCTCGAACAGCGTCGCCGGCTCGCCGCGCGCGAGATCGGGCAGGAAGCGCGCGAACCAGCCGTCGAATTCGGCAGCCGGCAGCACGCGCCGCATCAGCTCCGCCTCCATCAGCGCGGGCGACAGGAATTCGTCGCCCGACGGCTCCCACGCCTGGCACGCGACATCGTTCAGGTGCCAGCGCTTCGCGGTATCGACGATCAGCGCCGCGAGCCCGTCGCGCTGCGTATCGCGTGCGAAGTCGAGCGTGAGCGCCAGCGCGAACGCAGTGTTGAAGTGCGTGCCGACGCGCAGCGGATAGGTCGCTTTCGGCAGGAAGGTCTCGAAGCGCGACACGAACAGGTCGGTCAGCGGCGCCATCGTCTTCGCCCAGCGCGCGGCCTGCGGCATCGCCCCCTTCAGCGCGAGCCGCTCCAGTTGCGCGGACAGCGCGAGCAGCCACGCCCAGCCGTACGGCCGCTCGAAACCGGCGTTGTGCGGCCGCGCGAGATACGCGCGCTCGCCGGCAACGTTCGCCTCGGTGAAGTGCGCGTCGACGATCGCGACGATGCGTTCGGCCTCCGGCAATGCCGGATAGCGTTCGAGCACGCGCAGCACGAGCCAGTAGCCGTGCACGCACGAGTGCCAGTCGTAGCTGCCGTAGAAGATCGGGTGAAGTGCGCGCGGCCCCTGCACGTCGTGCGGGCCTTCGAGCGAATGCGTGAGCTTGTTCGGATATTCGCGGGTCAGGTGCGCGAGCGCGAGCGACGCGAATTTCGAGGCGAGTTCGGGGGTCAGTCGGTCGGTCATGGGGATCTCGTCAGAAGCGGAATGCGAACGCGTACATCAGCAGCGTGTTCACGGCGAGCAGCAGCAAGGCCGTCGGCCACTGCACCTTGATCACGCCATTCTTGTCCTTCAGTTCGAGCAGCGCCGCCGGCACGATGTTGAAGTTCGCGGCCATCGGCGTCATCAGCGTACCGCAGAAGCCGCTCAGCATCCCGATCGCGCCGACGATCGCCGGGTTGCCGTGGAACTGGTGGACGATCAGCGGCAGGCCGATGCCGGCCGTCATCACGGGGAACGCGGCGAAGCCGTTGCCCATGATCATCGTGAACAGCGCCATGCCGACCGTGTAGGCCGCGACCACCGCGAACGGCGAATCAATCGGCACCCACGCCTTCACGAGCCCCGACACCACGCCGCCGACACCGGCCACCGCGAACAGCGCGCCGAGCGCCGCGAGCATCTGCGGCAGGATCGCGGCCCAGCCGACCGCGTCCATCGTGTGGCGTGCCTCCTTCACCGCATGCACGGGCGAATCGCGCAGCATCGCGAGCGCGACGGCGAACGCGACGAGCGTGCCGAGCACGAGCGAGATCAGCGTCACGCTCTTCTGCTCGACGAACGGCACGAGCTTCAACGCGAACGTGCCGATCAGCGTGACGACCGGAATCAGCAGCGCGGGCAGGAACAACTTGTTGCCGAAACGCTGCGCGAGCGTCTCGCGCCGCACGGCCGCCGCTTCCCCGGCTTCGTCGGACGTGCCGCGCCCGAGCTTGCCCGAGCCGGCGATCACCGCGAGCGCGATCGCGAGGCAGCCCGTCACGAAATGCGGCAGCAGCGCGCCGAACAGGAACGTGAGCGCGTAGATCGCCCAGAACGCGAAATTGACGATGCGGCGCGGGTTCGTGCGGTCGGTCAGGTTGAAGAAGGCGAACGCGGCGAACATCAGCCCCGCGAGCGTGTACAGCGATTCGAGGCCGATCATCGCGCGCCCTCCTGCCCCACCAGGCCGAAGCCGCGCGTGAGCCGACGGTCGAGCAGCGCGAGGCGCGTGCAGTGGATCAGGAGTGCGGCGATCGCGGTCGGGATCGCCCACACCGACAGATGCAGCGGCTCGATGGCGATGCCGTTCTGTTCGAGAAAGCCCTTGATCAGCAGGATCGACTGGATCGCGATGAAGATGTCCTCGCCGAAGAACACGGCGACGTTGTCGGCGCCCGATGCATGCGCGCGGATCTGCTGACGCACCGATTCGGGCAGCTCGCCATGCCGGTTGACCGCGGCGGCCTCGGCCATCGGCGCGATCAGCGGCCGCACCATCTGCGCATGGCCGCCGAGCGACGTGAGACCGAGCGCGGCCGTCGCCTGGCGCAGCACGAAGTACAGCATCAGCACGCGGCCCGTGGTGGCCGCCTGCACGCGCGAGATCATCCGCTTCGCCTGCTCCTTGAGCCCGTTGCGCTCGAGCAGCGCGATCACCGGCAGCGTCAGCCAGATGAGCCCCATGTAGCGGTTTTCGGTGAACGCCTTGCCGAACGCGCTGACGATGTCGACGAGATTCAGCCCGCCCGCCAGCCCCGTCGCGAGCCCCGCGATCGTGACCACCAGCAGCGCATTGAAGCGCAGCGCAAAACCGATCACGACGATCGGCACCCCAATCAGCACCAGCATTGCTCCTCCTTGTGTCGAATGCACGGCGCCTTGGCAACGCGCCGCCTGCCCGGTTTGGACCGGGCTCTGACGGCGCAATCTAACACGAGACTTTATCGACAAAAAGTCGACAATTTACTGCTCCGGGTAAACGTTGAAGTGTGCGAACGCCGTGCCCGGGCCAGGTGTCGGTGGAGTTTCATCCGAAGAATCGGGGACGCGAACGCGCCGGTTGCGGCACGCGCGTCAGCGCCCCGGCCGGCGGCGTGCAGCGGCCCGCCGCGCGTGGCGGAGCCCCGGTGCGCCGACTACACTGGAAAGCATCGGCAACGGACGGGAGAGCCGCCATGATTGACGTATTCCAGACCATCGGCAGCCGCGCGTTCTCCGCTCATCTGGCGAAGGACGGGATGGTGACGCTGATGGAGCAACGCCATGAGGTCGATCGCGTGACGCTCGCGACCGCATATGCCGCGCTCGTCGAGGAGTCCGAGCAGGAAGCCGACCTGCTCGACGCGACGGTCGAAGGGATGATGCGCGCGCTGATCCAGGGGTACGCGCGCAGCCATTGACGGCGCGCCCTCGCCCGTCGGAGCGGATGACGGGCAGCCCCGGGCGCTACGCGGCCGGCGTACCGGCGCCCATGTCGAACCACCGGCCCGCGCGCAGTTGCCGGTAGTCGGCCTGCGTGAAGATCCTCAGCAGGTTCGCGACCGCGCCGTTGCTGGCGCGGTCGAGTTCCGTCATGAACGCTTCGACCTCGTCGCGGCCGGCAAACAGGATCGTGCGAAAGTAGCGTTCGCGTTCCGCGTCGGACAGGTTCGTTGCGCGCAGCTGGTACGGATGGTGAAGCGCCGCGAACAGGAAGTAAAAGCGCTCGGCATCGTCGCGGAGCACGCGCACCGCGTCCGGATCGACCGGAAAATCGCGGTGGAACGACGCATGCCCGCTCTCGATGGAGATCCGGTACAGCAAGCGGCCGTCGTGCTCGGTCACGATCGGCGCGTACGGATCGCGGCTGACCAGCAGGGTGTCGGGCACGGTCATCCGGCATTCTCCCGTCGTTTTTATCGAAGCCGCCACGGTAACATGCCGGCTTCCGCGGCCGGTCGTGCCGAAACGGCCGGACCGGCATGCGCGGGCCGACCCGGCTCCCCTGCTGTCGGCAAACACCGCACCGTCATAGAGGAAACGCACTGAAACGGCACCATGCGCGAATTTTTCGATTGCCGCCGCCCGCGCCGCATGACAGCATGCGGGCGTCGCCAACCCAAAAGAATGCCGTGCCGTCCGGCCGCCGATGCCGTCCGGCGGCGCCGAACAGGCAGCCCCTTCCATGAACCCGGCCCACCTCCAACACTACGAACCGACCGGAGAATTCCGCTTGTGAACATCGGCATCGTCAACGACCTCCCGCTTGCCGTCGAGGCGATGCGCCGCGCGATCGCGCGCCGGCCCGAGCACCGCGTGCTGTGGGTCGCGACCGACGGCGCGCAAGCCGTCGAGCTGTGCGCCGCGCAGCCGCCCGACGTCGTGCTGATGGACCTGATCATGCCGAAATTCGACGGGATCGAAGCGACGCGGCGGATCATGCGATCCGAACGACCGTGCGCGATCCTGATCGTGACGAGCTGCATCGGCGCGAATGCCTGGCGCGTGTTCGAGGCGATGGGCGCCGGCGCGCTCGACGCGGTCGATACGCCGCGGCTCGGCGACGGCGCCGCCGGCGACACGACCCGCCTGCTGCTCGCGAAGATCGACCAGATCGGCCGCCTGCTCGACGCGCCCGGCGGCACGCGCGTCGCCGGCACGGCCTCCCG
>NZ_JAAGPC010000315.1:0-5861 GCF_017104595.1 Burkholderia sp. Tr-20390
TCGTGCACAGCCGCCCGAAGTTGGTCGGATGGTCGGCGTCGCCGGACACCTTGACGACTTCGCCTTCCTCGACGTGCAGCACCATCCCGCAGCCGACGCCGCAGTACGGACACACGCTTTTGACGGGGGTGGCGGTCATGCGCGCTCCGGGGCGGTCAGGCTGCGATCCACACGAAACCGTCCTCGACCCGCGACGGATACGCACTCACCGACTGCTCGGGCGCCTCCAGACATTCGCCGGTGCGCAGGTCGAAGTGCTGCTTGTACAGCGGCGACGCGACGACCACGCGCTCGCCGAGGCTGCCGATCAGCCCGCGCGACATCACGGCCGCCTGCGAAACCGGATCGACGTTGTCGATCGCGAACACGCCACCGACTTCCGCATGCGCGACGTGAAAAACCGCGACCTGCTCGCCGTTGACGAGCGCACACACGCCGGTGTTGGGCACGATGTCGTCGAGCGCGCACACGCGGGTCCAGGACAGCGGAAGACGATCGTTCATGATGGACTCCTTTGGAAAAACACGAGTGTCGGTCAGGGTCAAACGGTAGCGGGTTCGGTGGCGGCTTGCGTCACGCCTTCAGCGACGACGCGAATCGACACCGGCTTGCCGCCCGCGCGTTCGCCGGGCGTCGCGGGCCGGATCTGGCCGCGCGTCTCGACGAATTCGATGGTCGTGTCGGGCGCGTCGCTGTTCACGAAGTGACGGAAGCGCTTGCGCGTGTCGGGATCGGTCACGGCCTTCTTCCATTCGCACTCGTAGGTGTCGACCACATGCTGCATGTCGGCCTCGAGTTCGGCGCCGATTCCGAGCCGGTCGTGCACGACGACGTCGATCAGGTAGTCGAGGCCGCCTTCGAGGTTGTCGCGCCACACGCTGGTGCGTTGCAGCCGGTCGGCGGTGCGCACGTAGAACATCAGGAGACGGTCGATGTAGCGGATCAGCGTCGGACGATCGAGATCGGACGCGAGCAGTTCTGCATGACGCGGCTTCATCCCGCCGTTGCCGCACACGTACAGGTTCCAGCCCTTCTCGGTCGCGATGATGCCGACGTCCTTGCCCTGTGCTTCCGCGCACTCGCGCGTGCAGCCGGACACGCCGAACTTGATCTTGTGCGGTGCGCGCAACCCCTTGTAGCGGTTCTCCAGGTCGATCGCGAGGCCGACCGAATCGTCGACGCCATAGCGGCACCACGTCGAGCCGACGCACGATTTCACGGTGCGCAGCGCCTTGCCGTACGCGTGGCCCGATTCGAAGCCGGCGGAAATCAGTTCCTCCCAGATCGACGGCAGCTGCTCGACGCGCGCGCCGAACAGGTCGACGCGCTGGCCGCCGGTGATCTTCGTGTACAGGCCATACTTTTTCGCGACCTGGCCGACCGCGATCAGCCCTTCCGGCGTGACTTCGCCGCCCGGCATGCGCGGCACGACCGAGTACGTGCCGTCGCGCTGGATGTTCGCGAGGTAGTAGTCGTTCGAATCCTGCAGCCCCGCGTGCTCCTTCTTCAGCACGAATTCGTTGAAGCACGACGCGAGGATGCCCGCCACCGCCGGCTTGCACACGTCGCAGCCGAGGCCGTGGCCGTGCTTCGCGAGCAGGTCGTCGAAGGTCGTGATGCGCTCGACGCGGATCAGGTGGAACAACTCCTGGCGCGAATGCGGGAAGTGCTCGCACAGATGGTTGTTGACCGCGAGGCCCTGCTTCTTCATCTCGGCCTTCATGATCTGCGTGACGAGCGGCACGCAGCCGCCGCACGACGTGCCGGCGCCGGTGCACGTCTTCAGCGCGCCGAGGCTCGTCGCGCCGTCGGCGACCGCCGTGCAGATCTGCGACTTCGACACGTTGTTGCACGAGCAGATCTGGGCCGCCGCGGGCAGCGCCTCGACGCCGATCGCCGGCTTCGCGACGCCGTCCGACGACGGCAGGATCAGGAATTCCGGCGATTCGGGCAGCTCGATGCGGTTCAGCATCATCTGCAGCAGCGTGCCGTACTCGGCCGCATCGCCGACCATCACCGCGCCGTGCAGGAACTTGCCGCAGTCGGACACCACGAGCTTCTTGTAGACCTGGCGGCGCTCGTCCGCGTACTGGTAGGTGCGGCTGCCGGCCGTCGTGCCGTGCGCGTCGCCGATGCTCGCGACGTCCACGCCCATCAGCTTCAGCTTCGTGCTCATGTCCGCACCGGCGAAGGCGGCCCCGGCCGCACTGTTCGCATCGCCGCAAAGCTGCTTCGCGACCACGCGCGCCATGTCGTAGCCGGGGGCGACGAGGCCGTACACCATCCCGTTCCAGGCCGCGCATTCGCCGATCGCGTAGATGTCGGCATCGCTCGTGCGACACGCGTCGTCGATCGCGACGCCGCCGCGCGGGCCGATGTCCAGACCGCATGCGCGGGCCAGTTCGTCGCGGGCACGGATGCCGGCCGAGAACACGATCATGTCGGCGTCGAGGTGCGAGCCGTCGGCGAACGCCATCCGGTGCGTGCCTGCCTCGCCATCGACGATTTCCAGCGTGTTCTTGCCCGTATGCACGGTCACGCCGAGCGCCTCGATCTTCGCGCGCAGCATCCGGCCGCCGCCGTCGTCGACCTGCACGGCCATCAGCCGCGGCGCGAATTCGACGACGTGCGTGTCGAGCCCCATGTCGCGCAGCGCCTTCGCGCATTCGAGGCCGAGCAGGCCGCCGCCGACCACGACGCCCCTTTTCGCATGCGTGCCGCACGCCTGCATCGCTTCGAGATCCTCGATCGTCCGGTACACGAAGCAGCCGTCACGATCGTGCCCCGGCATCGGCGGCACGAACGGGCGCGAACCCGTCGCGAGCACCAGCTTGTCGTACGCGAGCGTTTCGCCGGACGCGAGCGTGACCGTATGCGCGGCGCGGTCGATCGACGCGACTTGCGCGTTCAGCCGCAGGTCGAATTGCGGATGACGTTCGAAGAAGCCGGGTTCGACGAGCGACAGGTCGTCCGCCGACTTGCCCGCGAAGAATTCCGACAGGTGCACGCGGTCGTACGCCGGACGCGGTTCCTCGCCGAGCACCGTGACCTGCAGCGCGCCCGCGGCGCCCGCTTCCGCCGCGACGCATTCGAGGAGCTTGTGGCCGACCATGCCGTGGCCGATGACGATGAGTTTCATGGTGACGTTTCCTTCGGTCGATCAGTTCGCGACGCCGCTGGCAGCCAGCGCGCGGTCGCGCAGCTCGGCTTCGCGCGCCTTGTGCTCTTCACTGAAGCGCACGGCCATCGCGCACAGCGCGGTCGCGGTGACGGCCAGGCCGAGCAGGCTCAGCGTGTGCTGCACGTCGCCGACGCCCTTCAGCAGGAAGCTCGCGGCCACCGCGCCGACGTTGCCGCCCGCGCCGACGATTCCCGCCACGCCGCCAAGTGCCTTGCGGTCGATGAACGGCACCAGCGCGTAGGTCGCGCCGCACGCCATGTGCGTGAAGAGGCCGAACGTGAGCATCGCGACGAGCGCGATGCCGACGCTTTGCGCATGCGAGAACCAGATCAGCCCGAGCCCTTCGCCGACGATCAGCGCGCACAGCAGCGTCGCGCGCACGTCGAGGCTGCGGCGCGCGGCGATCTTGTCGGACAGCCAGCCGCCGAGCGCGCGGGCGAACAGCGCGAGCAGCCCGAACAGGCCGACCGCGAACCCGGCGTCCTTCAGCGACAGGCTGAAATGATCGACGTAGTACAGCGCGGCGATGTTGTGGATGAACACCTCGACGCCGAAGCACGCGCCGTACGTGACGAACAGCATCCACACGCGATAGTTGCCGCAGGCCGCGAAGAAGCTCGCCCAGCCGCCCTTCTTGCCGCTGTCGACCGTCACGCCTGCGTGGCGCAGCGCGATGATGTCGCCTTGCGGGCAATCCTGCGTGAAGCGCCAGTACGCCCAGGCCATCACGAGCATCGCGACGCCCGGCACGACCAGCGCGATGCGCCACGACGAATCCTCGCCGAAGCCGAGCATCAGGCCGGCGGCGACGAGCAGCGGCATCAGCGCCTGCGTCGCGCCTGCGCCGGCGTTGCCCCAGCCGGCCGTCGTCGCGTTCGCGGTGCCGACGACGTTCGGCGCGAACATCACCGACGTGTGGTACTGCGTGATCACGAAGCCCGCGCCGATCGCGCCGATGCCGAGCCGGCAGATCAGGAACGACAGGTAGTCATGCGTGAACGACACCGCGAACACGGGGATCGCGCCGAGCAGCAGCAGGCCGACGTACACGCGGCGCGGGCCGAAGCGGTCGCACAGCGGGCCGACCAGCAGCCGCACGGCGATCGTCGCGGCCACCGCCGCAATGTTGATGTTGGCGACCTGTGCGGCCGTCAGATGGAATTCGCGTGCGATCAGCGGCATCAGCGGCGCGCACGCGAACCACGCGAAGAAACACACGAAGAACGCCATCCACGTCAGGTGGAACGCGCGCATCGGCGCGGTGCGGAAGCTGAAGAGATCGATACGGGTAGCTTTGTCGGTCATGTCATCCGCCAAACGAAAAACGGCGTCCTGCGCACCCGGTCTCGTCGAGACCCGATGCGTAGGACGCCGTTGCCCATGAAGCCCGTTGCCGGGCGCGTCGGTAATCGGTACTGCCGGACGAATCGCCATTGATCCGCCCGAATCTCCCAACGCAAACGCCGTGCCATGTCGTCGCGAATCGGGCCCACAGCCGCGCCACGCAAGGCGCGTCGGGCGCCATGCGACGCGCGGCGCCACGTCACCCACGATGCGTCGTGAGGCAGCGAGGCACAGATGTGGTGCGATGCAGCACTGTCGTCGTGCGACATCGCGGTGCGTGCTGACGGGGCACGATGCACGCCGATGCGGCATTGCGGCTGCCCGCGCGCGGCGGCCGCCTTCACGCTCGGGGCCATCGCGCGGCGCAATGCGCGCCGTTGCCGCCGCCCCCCCGCGCGACGCGTCATGCCGGTTGGCCCGGATATTGCTGAATCCGCCGCATGACACCGGCAACGGCGCCGGTGGGCAGTCCCCGCAAACCATGCCCGTCATTCAGGCGGGCCGATCAGGACAACGGCGTCCTTCCGTGCGCGGCACGGCCGGATGCCGGTGCGTTTCGACCGCCCGCCGCCGCCGCGCAAGACACACGCGCTATCGACCGCTGCATGCAGGCGGCACTGGAACACGACATGACGACAGGCAAAGTCACGCTGCTGGGCGCCGGCCCCGGCGATCCCGATCTGCTCACGCTGAAGGCCGCGAAGGCGTTGGCCGCCGCCGACGTGCTGCTGCTCGACGATCTCGTCGCGCCCGGCATCGTCGAACTCGCCCCGCAGGCACGCGTGATCCGCGTCGGCAAGCGCGGCGGTTGCCGCTCCACGCCGCAGGCATTCATCGAGAAGCTGATGCGCCGCTACGCGCTGCGCGGCGCCCACGTGGTGCGCGTGAAAGGCGGCGATGCGCTGCTGTTCGGGCGCGCCGGCGAAGAACTCGCGACGCTGCGCGCCGCCGCGATTCCGGTCGAGATCGTCAACGGCATCTCGTCGGGCTTCGCGGCCGCCGCGAGCCTCGGCATCTCACTCACGCACCGCGCGCATTGCCACGGCGTCACGTTCGTCACCGCGCACCGTCAGGACCACGGCGAACCCGACTGGGCACGTCTCGCGGCGACCGGCACCACGCTCGCGATCTACATGGGCATGAGCCGCGTCGACAGCATTGCCGCCGGCCTGCTGGCCGTGCTGTCAGCCTCGACGCCGGCCGCAGCCGTGCAATGGGCCGGCACGCCCGACGAACGCCGCTGGAGCGGCACGCTCGGCGGTCTCGCGCGCGGCATCGACGCAGCGCGGCTCGGCAGCCCGGCCGTGATCCTCGTCGGCGGCGCGATCGGCGAAGC
>NZ_JAAGPC010000316.1:0-5623 GCF_017104595.1 Burkholderia sp. Tr-20390
TCCACGCGCTGGTCGCCACCGCGTGCCTCGTCGCACTGATCGCGCTGTCGCTCGCGTGGGAGCTGTGGCTCGCGCCGCTGCGCCCGGGCGGCTCCGCGTTGATGCTCAAGGCGATCCCGCTCGCGCTCGCGCTGCCCGGCGTCTGGCGGCGTAACATCTATACGATGCAGTGGGCGAGCATGCTGATACTCGTCTATTTCGCCGAAGGCGTCGTGCGCGGCATGTCCGATCGCGGGCTGTCCGCGACGCTCGGCTGGTGCGAGACCGCGCTCGCCGTCGTCTTCTTCGTGGCGGCGCTGGCGTACGTCGCGCCGTTCAAGCGCGCGGCGAAAAAGTCGCGCGCCGCGTCCTGACCCTTACGCGACAAGGTGATGATGTCCTCCGAAGCTTTCGTTTCCGCGTGCCGTGACGCGATCGGCGCCGATCATGTGCTGACCGACCCGCACGATACCGAACCGTTCCTGACCGACTGGCGCCGCCGCTACAAGGGTGCCGCATGCGCGGTGCTGAAGCCCGCGAACACCGCCGAAGTCGCCGCGCTCGTCAAGCTGGCCAACGCACACGGCATCGCGCTCGTGCCGCAAGGCGGCAACACGGGCCTGGCCGGCGGCGCCACGCCCGACGCGAGCGGCAGCCAGGCCGTACTGAGCGTCGCGCGCCTGAACCGGGTGCGCGCGCTCGATCCGCACAACAACACGATCACCGTCGAAGCCGGCGTGATCCTCGCCGACGTACAGGCGCGCGCCCGCGAAGGCGACCGGCTGTTCGCGCTGAGCCTCGCGGCGGAAGGCAGTTGCACGATCGGCGGCAACCTGTCGACCAACGCGGGCGGGACCGCGGTGCTGCGCTACGGCAACGCGCGCGAGCTGTGTCTCGGGCTCGAGGTCGTGACGCCGCAAGGTGAAATCTGGGACGGCCTGCGCGGGCTGCGCAAGGACAACACGGGCTACGACCTGCGCGACCTGTTCATCGGCGCGGAAGGCACGCTCGGGATCATCACGGCGGCCGTGATGAAGCTGCATCCGCTGCCGGCCGCGCAGGTCACCGCCCTCGCCGCGCTCGAATCGCCGCACGCGGCGCTCGATTTCCTCGCCCTCGCGCAGCGCGCGGCCGGGCCGCTGCTGACCGGCTTCGAGCTGATGTCGGACTTCTGCATGCAGCTCGTCGGCAAGCACTACCCGCAACTGCGCTACCCGTTCGCGCAGACGCATGCGCAGACGGTGCTGCTCGAACTGTCCGACAACGAAAGCGAAGCGCATGCGCGCGCGCTGTTCGAGAAACTGATGGAAGAAGCGTTCGAGGCCGGGCTCGTGGTCGACGCGGTGGTCGCGGAGAATCTCGCACAGTCGCGCGCGTTCTGGGATCTGCGCGAACACATCCCGCTCGCGCAGGCCGACGAGGGGCTCAACATCAAGCACGACATCGCGGTGCCGATTTCGTCGATCGCGCGCTTCATCGACGAGACCGACGCAGCGATCCAGCAAGCCGCGCCGGGCGCGCGGATGGTGACGTTCGGCCACCTCGGCGACGGCAATCTCCACTACAACGTGCAGATGCCCGAAGGCGGCGACCCGAAAGCGTTCCTGGCCGCGTTCCAGGCGCCGATCAACCGGATCGTCTACGACAACGTGCACCGCCACCACGGCACGATCAGCGCGGAGCACGGCATCGGCCAGTTGAAGATCGACGACGCGCAGCGCTACAAGTCGCCGGTCGAAACGACGCTGATGCGCACGCTGAAGACCGCGCTCGACCCGCGCGGCCTGATGAATCCCGGCAAGGTCCTGCGCTGAAGCCGTCCACTCCGGAGCCTCGCCCGTGAAAGTCCGCGTCCTGTCCGACCTGCATCTCGAAAGCAACCTGCCCGACGCGATCCCGCATGCCGACGCGGATCTCGTCGTGCTCGCCGGCGACATCCACAATCACGCGGAAGGCCTGCGCTGGGCCGCCGAAACGTTCGATCCCGCGGTGCCGGTGGTCTACGTGCCGGGCAACCACGAGTACTACGACGGGGAATTCGGCGCGCTGGAGTCGGCAATGCGCGACGCGGCGCGGGCGCTCGACAACGTGCATTACCTGAACAACGACGTCTACGTCGATCCCGGGCAGCGCTACCGCGTGCTCGGCACGACGCTCTGGGCCGACTTTTCGCTGTTCGGCGCCGACGAAGGCAGCGTTGCCGGTTCGATCGAGGCCGGGCAGCGCGTGATGCTCGATTTCAAGGGATTGATCCAGGTGACCTGGCCGCACGATGCGGCGCTGCATGCGGCGTCGGGCACGCCGGAGCGGGATTTCTCGCCGGCGGACGCGATCGCGCTGCATCGACGCAGCCGCGCGTGGCTCGAAGCGCAGCTCGCCACACCGTTCGCGGGCCAGACGATCGTCGTGACCCACCATGCGCCGCACCGGCGCTCACTGGCGGAGCGCTATGCGGAAGATCTCGCGTCGGCGGGGTTCGTAACGGACATGGCGGAACTCGTGCAGCCGCCGGTCAATCTGTGGCTCCACGGCCACACGCATACGTCATTCGACTATGTGACGGACGGCGGCACGCACGTGGTGTGCAACCCGCGCGGCTACATCCACCGGCGCACCGGCGAACTGGAAAATACCGCGTTCGCGTGGGACAAGGTCGTCGAGCTCGGCTGAACGCCGGCCCGCGCGGCCGCGTTGCGCGGCCTTTTTCAACCCGGAGCGTGACGGCCGGATCAGCGGCCGGGGCGGCGTTGCTCGCGCACCCGCACCGGCACCGGCTTCATCTGCGCCTTCGCCTTCATCGCGCGCAGCAGGTCGCGGGTCGCCGCGGCGGCCGCGGCCGCGCCCAGCAGGACTCCAAGGCCGATCATCAGGTGCGTATCCATTGCTACTCCGGGGTTGCGTATCTCGTTGATTCTCACAGTATCAAACTGTCTGACACGCGTTCGTAAAAAAATGTTGCGTGAAGGACAAATCTCGTCAGATCGCGGTCAACCGCGCTGTCATGTCGCACGCGTGTACTGCTCGAGCGCGGCTTCGTCGGCGGCGAGCGTGGCCGGCAGTTCGTCGCGCAGGAAATCGACCCAGGTGCGAATTTTCGCGTCGAGGTACTGGCGCGACGGATACAGCGCGTAGATGTTCATCACGTGCGACCGGTACTCGGGCATCACGCGCACGATGTGCCCGCTGCGCAGCCAGCCGATCGCCGAATAGAGCGGCAGACCGCCGATCCCCATCCCTTCCCGCACAGCCACCGCGAGCGCCTCGGCGACGTTCACGCGAAACGGCGGCGCCGTGACCGGCACGACCTCGTCGCCGTTCGGCCCCGACAGCGCCCATTCGTCGAAGTGAAAGCCCGGCGCGATCATCCCGAGGCACACGTGCTGCGCGAGGTCGGCCGGACGCTGTGGCACGCCGTGCGACTCGACATACGCGGGCGATGCGCACACGACGCTGTAGCTCACGCCGAGCCGCTGCGACACGAGCCCGGAATCGGGCAGGTCGCGGCCGACGACGATCGCGACGTCATACCCCTCGTCGAGCAAATCGGGCATCCGCTGCGCGAGGGTCAGCTCGACATGCACGTCCGGGTAGCGCTCGCGGTAGCGCGCGATGGCCGGCACCAGGTAGTGCTGGCCGAGGCTCGTGAAGCAATGCACCTTCAGCTTGCCCGACGGGCGCGCATGCGCGTCGCCCGCCTCGGCTTCGGCCTGGTCGACATACGCGAGGATCTCTTCGCAGCGCTGCAGGTAGCGCTCGCCGGCTTCGGTCAGCGCGATCCGGCGCGTCGTGCGGTTCAGGAGACGCGTGCGCAGGTGCGCCTCGAGGTCCGAGACCGCGCGCGACGCGTAGGCGGTAGTCGAATTCATCTGCTGGGCGGCCGCGGTAAAACTTCCCGCGTCGACCACGCGAACGAACACCCGCATGTTTTGTAACGTATCCATCCCATTACCCGTTTGAATCCGGACGGATTGTTGCACAGAGGCGAACAAGTATTGTCTCAGGATTCGTAAAAATGACTTGCACCCTTGTCCATTTATTCAGGAATCACTGAAAAATATAATCGCATCCGACTCATCTATATCCGAAAGGGAGAAAATCGTGCAGTCTCCGGCGACAAAAGGGACGCTCGCACTGGCGGTTCTTGCAGTCTCATTAATAATGGCCGGCTGCGCGAGCATGGGCGACAACAAGCCGCAGTCGGCCCGCATCGACGCGAACGCGCTCGATGCGGGCGCTGCCATCCGCGCGGCCGACCGTGACGCGGGCTGGCCCGCGGCCGACTGGTGGCGTGCCTACCGCGATCCGCAACTCGACGCCTGGATCGCCAACGCCCAGGCCGGCAACCCGACGCTCGCGGCCGCCGAGGCACGGGTGCGCGAAGCGCAGGCGATGGCGCGCGTGGCCCGCTCGGCCGAGTTGCCGCAGATCAACGGCAACCTGTCGCTGATGCGCCAGCACTGGCCGGACAACGTGTACTACGGCCCCGGCCCGCTCGCGAACACCGATACGTGGAACAACACCGGCACGCTCGGCCTGTCGTACCACCTCGACCTGTGGGGCAAGGACAAGAACGCGACCGAGCGCGCGCTCGACACCGCGCATGCGACCGCCGCCGACGCGCGTGCGGCCAAACTGGAGCTCGAAGTCAACGTCGTGCGTGCGTACGTCGGCATGTCGATGAACTATGCGCTGCTCGACCTCGCGCACGAAACGTTCGAACGCCAGCGCTCGCTCGCCGATCTGGCGCGCAAGCGGCTGCAGGCCGGCCTCGGCACGCAGCTCGAAGTGAGCCAGGCGGAATCGACACTGCCCGATTATGAGCGCCAGATCGACAGCTACGAAGAAGCGATCCAGCTCGCGCGGCATCAGCTCGCCGCGCTGGCCGGCAAGGGCCCGGGCGCGGGCGACGCGATCAAGCGGCCGCAACTGTCGCTCGACGCACCGGCCGGCCTGCCGTCGGCGATGCCGGCCGACCTGCCCGGCCGCCGCCCCGACGTCGTCGCGGCGCGCTGGACGGTCGACGCGCAGGCGCGCGGCATCGATGTCGCGAAGGCGTCGTTCTACCCGAACATCGACCTGCTCGCGACGGTCGGCGGCTTCGGCGTGACCGCGCCGTTCACCGACTTCCTGCGCGCGATGAACGGCGGCTGGACGGCCGGCCCCGCGCTGTCGCTGCCGATCTTCGAAGGCGGCCGGCTGCGTGCGCAGCTCGGCGCCGCGAATGCCGGCTACGACCAGGCGGTCGAGCGCTACAACCAGACGATCGTCGGCGCGCTCAAGGACATCGCCGACCAGGTCGTGCGGATCCGTTCGCTCGATACGCAGAAAAAGGACGCCGCACGCTCGGTGGCTGCCAACGACCGCAGCTACCAGCTGTCGCGCGAAGGCTTCCGCCGCGGGCTGACCGATTACGTAAACGTGCTGGTCGCGCAGCAGCAGTTGCTGCGCGCGCAGGAAACGGCCGCCCGCATCGATGCGGAACGCCTCGCCGCGCACGCGCAGTTGATGGCCGCGCTCGGCGGTGGGGTCGAGACGGGTACCGATGTGCGGGGCGGCCATCCGCCGCATGACGAATCCGCCACCGGCGCAGCCGCGCCTGCCGCCGCGTCGGGCGCGGAGCCCGTGGCGGCCGTCGCCCGGCCCG
>NZ_JAAGPC010000317.1:0-238 GCF_017104595.1 Burkholderia sp. Tr-20390
GAAAAAAAAAAAACAACAACATAATACAGTTACATATAGTTCGTCCTACCGGCTTGGGCCTTTCTTTATTGCCCAGACTGTAGGACCATGTGGAATACTGCTTGAAGCGCCTGTTTGTCCAGAGCCTCTGCTTCTCTCTGACTGAGTATGTGCTTTACAATTTCGCTCTCCTTTTACTTCTGATGATTCTTGCCAGTCTCTGAGTTATATTGTCATTAGCGTCGATGACTCGACCTAC
>NZ_JAAGPC010000318.1:0-5936 GCF_017104595.1 Burkholderia sp. Tr-20390
GAGCGGCTGGCTCGCCAGCGCGCCGCTGGCAGGCAGCATCGCTGCCGCCCATCCGCCGGCGAGCCGGCGCAGTGCTGCGCGCCGGCCGCTGCGCGGTGGGTGGGGCGGGAAACGGGAGTCGGTCATGGTCGAACGCGTATCGTGCGGCGGGGCAGCACGCGGGGAAACGCCCATTCTCGGCAACCGAACCCGGTGCGACAAACAACGATTCCCGCTTTGCTTATCGCACCACGCTGCACCGCGCCCGATACACGCGCCGTCAGAACTTCACGCGCAGCCCAGTCACGAACGCGACCTGGCGGTTTGTCGACGACGCGCTGCCGATGTTCGAGATCGCCGCGATCTTGCGATAGCCGCCCGACGTTGCCGTGCTCGCGTCGCCGGCCGCGAGCTGGTAGATGCCGGACAGGTAGATATCGGTGCGTTTCGACAGCGCGTAGTCGAACCCGAGCGTGAACTGGTGCCAGCGCGGTTTCAGCGTCTGGCCGCCAGTGCCCGGCAGGCCGCTCGCGCGCCCGTCGGTGAACGTATAGACACCGATCAGCGTGGCCGCCGGCGTGAGCTGGTAACGCGCGTTCACGTCGTAGTTGTTGAACTTGCGCGACGAGCCGTCGAGATAGTCGAGCTGCGTGTGGCTCCACGCGAAGCCCAGCGTCGCCGGGCCAAGCGCGTAGTTCGCGCCGACCACGCCGATCTGCTGCTTCAGCACGCCGCCGTTCAGCCCGTAGAAGAATCCGCCGCTGTAGTCGTTGCCCGTGGTGGAGGTCGCACCGCCCACCGCGCCGCTCGTATTCGACGTCGAATTCGGATGATTGATGCGGACATAGCCGGCGCCCACCGACAACGGGCCGTTCACGTAGTTTGCCGACGCACCCCACGCGTTGTTGTTCGAGAATCCGGTGCCCGCGCCACCGTTGGCCTGGTTACTGAACGCATAGAGCAGGTCGGCCGTGAAGCCGGCGATCGTGTCGCTGCGGAACTTCACCGCGTTGTTCAGCCGGAAGCTCTGGTTCATGTTGTCGTTGTCGCCCACGTGCGTGGCCGGCGACCAGAAGCCGGACCCCGAGTACTGCGCAACGAGGTCGGTGATCGGCTCGTACTGGCGGCCGAAGGTCAGCGTGCCGAGCCCCTTGCTGGCGAGGCCCACGTATGCGGAGCGGCCGAACAGGCGGCCGCCCTGGCCGAGCCCGCCGTCGCTCGGCCGGAACCCGCTTTCGAGCGTGAAGACCGCCTGCACGCCGCCACCGAGATCTTCCACGCCTTTCAGGCCCCAGCGGCTGCCGCTCAACTTGCCGCTCGTCTGCTGGATGTTGCTCGCGCCACCTTGATTGTTCGTATAAGCGAACCCGGCATCGACGACGCCGTACAACGTGACCGAACTCTGCGCCTGCGCGCTGACCGAACCGATCGAAACCAAACCCAGGACTACCGTTTTTTTGATCATGACTATCCTCTTTTTTATGGGTACATCTGCGAGGATCACGATCCTATTGATGACGGCGGTGCCGGCGAACGGTCGATCCGTGGTTTGCAAATCGCTGCGCGGCCGATTTGCAATATGAGTTGCCGCAAGCCCTGCATGTGCGCCGCGATCGCGTCCGGCACCCATGCTGCGGCGAACGTATCGCGCGAACGGCGAACGTCGAGCACCGGATACACGCGGGCGCCGTCATATCGATCGATGAAATCGTTCGATGTCCGCAATACCGGCGGCCCGGCGTGCGATGTGTTTACGCAACGCCCGCTGTGCGGCGCGCGCCTGATGCGCTACGTGCGGCCGCATATCGATTCCGCAAAACGTTGGTAGGGCCGTGCGACGCATGCCGGTAAAGTCGGGCATCCGGCCTCGGGCCGGCATGCTCCGGGAACGGAAGGGCGCCCAAGCGCATTCATCCCGGCTGAACAACGAACACGGGAGCCGTCTGTCATGAGTCGCGATGTGCTGTTTCTGCTGGAACCGGGCTTTGCCGATCCGAAGCATCCGGGCCAGCGCTTCGTCTGCCCACATGGACTGTCGATCGAGGGGCTGCTCGCGAGCGCGCCCGATCGCGCGAGTCGAATCGACGTGAAACGTGTCGGCTTCGAGCGGCCGCGGCACGCGGTGATCGACGCGCTCGACGATGCGCACCAGGGGCTGCCGGTCCTCGTGCTCGGCCGCGACCAGCCGGCGCCGGACGACGCGCAGACGCTCGGCGACGTGCGCTTCGTCACCGACGCGCGCCGCATCCTCGAACTGCTGGCCGAGCGCCACGGATTTCCGGTGCTGCATTGACGCAGCGCTTTTCACTTCCCGTTTGATCGACCGACAGGAGCATCCGATGTCGTCAATTTCGGCGGCACGTCGCCGTTTGCTGCTTGCCGGTGCCGCGGTGGCGGCGGCGCCATGGGCCGCGAAGGCCGCGTTCGCCACGCCCGCGGTCAGCACCGATCTCGCCGGCACCACGTTGCGCGTCGCAACCTACAAGGGCGGCTGGCGCGCGCTGCTGCAGGCGGCCGGGCTGGCCGACACACCGTACCGGATCGACTGGCGCGAGCTGAACAACGGCGTGCTGCACATCGAGGCGCTCAACGCGGATGCGCTCGACATCGGTTCGGGTAGCGAAATTCCGGCCGTGTTCGCCGCGCGACAGAAGGCCAACGTGCGACTCATCACCCGCGTGCGCGAAGACCTGAACAACCAGGTCACGCTCGCGCGCAAGGACACGCCGATCCACAGCATCTCGGATCTGAAGGGCAAGCGTGTCGGGTACGTGCGTGCGACGACGTCGCACTACTTCCTGTATCGCCAGCTCAAAGAGGCCGGCCTGAGCTTCGACGATATCCAGCCGATCAACCTGTCGCCGACCGATGGCTTGTCCGCCTACGATCGCGGCGACATCGACGCATGGGCGATCTACGGCTACAACGGCCAGCTCGCGCGCAATCGCTACGGGGCGCGCGTGCTGAAGACGGGGAAGGGCTATCTGTCGGGCAACTTTCCGGTCTATGCGAACCCGCGCACGCTCGACGATGCGCGCCGTCGCGCGGCGACGGGCGATCTGCTGCTGCGGTTTCGACGCGCGTATGCATGGGCGAACACGCATTTCGGCGACTATGCGCTCGTGCAGAACCGCGAGACGCGCGTGCCGGTTGCCGATCTCGTCGCGATGTTCGACCAGCGCAGCGAAGACTACGCGCTACTGCCGGTGACGCCCGACGTGGTGGCGCAGCATCAGCAGGTCGCGGACGTGTTCACGCGGATCGGTGTGCTGGATGGGCCGGCCAATGTCGCGCCGCTGTGGGATACGTCGTTCAACGCGCTGGTCGCGGCGACGTGATCGGGGGTAATGGGAAGACGGCCGTGTGAGCGGGAGATTGAGGGCACATGCGCTTTCGGGAAACGCTGCTTTCCCTTCGTGAGCGAGGCTTCACGCCCTGCGCGGACCCCGATGGGAGATTTTTTTCGACCGGGTCAGGCGAACGTCGTCGCGACCATGATGCCGAACACAACGCCGATCGCAATCCCGCAGAGCCGGCCGTGAATCGATGCACGCACATTGTCGTCGAGCACGAACGGCGAGCGTTTGTGTTTCCATACCGTGCTGAATGCGACGGGGCGCGTCAGCAGGGTGATGCACGCGATCAGCACCGGCGTGGCGATGAGCATCGCGATGCGCGGCCCGTTCCAGTCGACGCCGTGCATCGCCAGCGAAACGATCGCGGCAAGCGGAACCTCGACGCACAGGCCCAGCAACGAACCGTTGACGAAGGAATCTCCGGGGGACTGGAACATGATCGGTCCTGGCGTTCGGATGAAATCGGCGCCCGGCTCGAGCTCCCGAAGATAAAAAACCATGGCCGTTGCCCAAGGTCGATCGATCGCATTCGACATTAGCCAGGATGACGGGCGGATAGTACGGCAAAACATTCGCACGTTGGCGGGTATTCAAGCTATTTAACAAATGGGCCGGGTAGGCGCGCATTTTTCGCGCTCAGGGCCGTCCGGACATCGTCGACTGGATCCGACGCGATTTCAATCGACAACCGCACTTCCTCGAATACGAAACCCTGCGCGCCGCTGTATGGCATGACGGACGTGAAAACGAGGCAGGGTCAACCGTGCCGAGCCGCATGTCAGATTTTGACAGTTCTTGACAGCTGGAGACCAGTGCAGCGCTATGATCTAACTCTTTGTTGGACGGGCATCCTGGAGAACCTCCCATGAGTTTGGCACGCTCACTCAGCGTCGGTATCACAATTGGCCTTCACCACGCGGCAGAGAGTCTCTGGGTCAACGGCATCAAGCAGAACGCCTTGTATCTGATGAAGCTCTTTCAACACTCGCCTCTTGGCCATCGGGTCACCCTCGTCAACACCACGAACGTCAAGATCACGTCGGAACTTCCGTGGGATACCACGCAGTATCCGATACGCTCGTTCGACGATGCGAAAGACTCGCTCGATGTCCTGATCGAACTCGGGGGACAAATTGACCAGCAGCAAACCGCGTATCTGCAGGGCCGCGGTACAAAAGTCGTGAGCTACTGCTGCGGTCCTGAATACGTGCACATGATGCAGGCCATGATTTTTGGCAGACGGCATGCGGAAACGGTATTCATCAACCAACGTTACGATCAAGTGTGGATCATCCCGCAAGTTGTCGATACCAGCGCGAGCTACTTCAGCGTATTACGGCGCCAGCCGGTTCGTGAAGTCCCGTTCGTTTGGGACCCGATGTGCGTCGAAGAGCGGTCGGCAGCGCTTCCGCATCGCGGGGAGTATCGTCCAACCGGGCAGCCAAAGCGCCTCTCCATCATGGAGCCGAATATCGACGTGACGAAGTTCTGCCTCTATCCGCTGCTGATTGCAGAACTGGGTTATCGGAAATTTGGCGAAAAGATATCTTACGTGCACGCGACGAACACGGAGCATCTTGCCAAAAACAGCCCCGAATTTATTGGCATCGCGCACCACCTCGACCTGGTGAGAGACTCAAAGATAAGCTTTGTCGGCTATTACAACACCCCTCAATTTCTTTCGGAACATACCGACATTGTAATATCCCATCAATCGGGGCTTGCGCTGAATTACTTCTATTTCGATGTGTGCTGGAACGGGTATGCATTGATTCATAACGCATACCTCTGCCGTGAGCTTGGTTATTTTTATAATGGACAGGATGCGGAGGAGGGTGCACTGCAACTCGGGCAGGCAATCGATTCGCACGATGAGAAATGGGTTGATTACAAAAAACAGCAGCGGGAATTTATCGGTGGATTTTTGTCGACAAATTCGAGACAAATCGAATCATACGACAGGCTCCTGATCGGTCTTTTTGATTAAATTCACGAAATTTCATTCGAGAAATGAGTAAGCCGCTGACTGAAGCGAGTGAAGTTTGATTCGGAATGGGCGTGTCGCTGCCGCCTCGAGGTCGGTATTGACGGCGAGCCGGTAGCATCAAGTGGAGCGACGTTGGTCTTACACGTTGAGTGCGCTATTCGCTGATCAACGCTTATCTCGAACAGCACGCTCGCTGCCGATGTGCCCGCTTGACGTCGACTACCATACCGCGCTCTGGCCAGACAATGCCGCCGCCATTTCCGATATCGGTCTGCTCCAGTCACCCAATGTGGCTTGCCGATACAGCTGCATGGACCTGTACCACGGCGTATCGCGATGGCTGTTGGACCAACGTTCATCGCAGGCAGCCGACAGCAGCACCCACACGGGCCGTCCGAGTGCTCCAGCGAGGTGGGCCGGTCCTGTATCCACGGTAATCAACAAATATCATTTATTTGACATAATGCTTATGATCAATTTTTTTAAATGTAGTGGCTAGATTGAAATGTCCGCTTTTGGCTACATAGAAATGTCCGCTTTCGGGCCGCGTAAGCTGACCGGCCGCCGGGTGTCCGGCGCCGGAGGCTGCAATGGCTGCAACGGAGCGGATCACG
>NZ_JAAGPC010000319.1:0-5622 GCF_017104595.1 Burkholderia sp. Tr-20390
GCGTTCGCCGGCAAGCGTCAGCGGCAGCAGCGCGGTGCGCGTGTCGACCGGCCGCCCGGCGCTGCTCGCGTCGGCCGGCAACGTCACGGCCTCGAGGCCGCCCGTGGCGAGCAGGTGCGGATCGTCGAACAGGTCCTGCGGTTTCGTGATCGGCGCGTACGGCAGGCCGTTCGATTCGAAGATCGCGCCGATCTCCGCGGCCGAATACGGCGCGAGCCGCGCGCGCAATTCGGGCAGCAGCCACTCACGCGCCTGCACGCGCAGGTTGTTGGTCGCGACGCGCGGATCGTCCTTCAGCGCGGCGAGGCCGAACGCATCGCAGAACAGCGCCCACTGCGTGTCCGACACGACCGCGAGAAAGATCTGTTCGTCATCCTTGACTGAAAACACGTCGTAGACGGCCCACGCGGAAATCCGGCTCGGCATCGGCGAGGCGGCCTGCCCGGTCACCGCGAACTGCATCATGTGCTGCGCGACGAGGAACACGTTGTTCTCGAACAGCGAACTCTGCACCTGCTGGCCGCGGCCGGTGCGTTCGCGCTGCGCGAGCGCGGCCATCGCGCCGATCGCGCCGAACATGCCGCCCATGATGTCGTTCACGCTCGCGCCCGCGCGCAGCGGCCGCCCCTCCGGGCCTGTCATGTACGCGAGGCCGCCCATCATCTGCACCACTTCGTCGAGTGCGGTGCGATGCTCGTACGGCCCCGGCAGGAAGCCCTTGTGCGACACGTACACGAGGCGCGGATTCAGCGAATGCAGCGCCGGATAGCCGAGGCCGAGCCGGTCCATCGTGCCGCTCTTGAAGTTCTCGCTGAACACGTCCGCGGTCGCGACGAGCCGCAGCACGATCTCGAGCCCGCGCGGATCCTTCACGTCGACGGCGAGGCTCTTCTTGTTGCGGTTGAACATCCCGAAGAAGCCGGCGCCGGAACCGCGCAGCGCGCGCGTGCTGTCCCCCGCGATCGGTTCGATCTTGATGACCTCCGCGCCGAGATCGGCGAGCAGCATCCCGCAGGTCGGGCCCATCACCATGTGCGTCATCTCGATCACGCGCGTACCTGCGTACGGCAGCGTCGAAGCCGGTTGGTGGTCGTTCATTGCGCGACTCCCGTCAGGCATCCTTCCGGTTGCACCGCGCTCGGAGCGCGGCCGTCCGCGTAACGGAAGCCCTTCGGCAACCCGGCGTCCGGCACATGGCCGTACAACGCCTCGGCCGGCAGCGCCGCGTGCAGGATCGCGCGCGCGGCGAGCAGTGCGTCGACGTCGATACCCGTGTCGAATCCCATCGCCTCGAGCAGGAACACGAGATCCTCGGTGACGATGTTGCCGGTCGCGCCCGGCGCATACGGGCAACCGCCGAGGCCGCCCTGGCTCGCGTCGATCGTCGTCACGCCCGCGTCGAGCGCCGCGACGACGTTCGCGAGCCCCTGTCCGCGTGTGTTGTGGAAATGCGCGCCGCCGGCCTTGTCGCCGACTTCGCGCTGCAGGCGCAGGAACAGCCGGCGCACCTGCGCCGGATTCGCATAGCCGCTCGTGTCGGACAGCCCGATCTCGTCGACGCCGCATTCGGCCATCGCCGCCGCCATCGCGATCGTCTCGTCGTCGCTCACCGCGCCCGCGATCGTGCAGCCGAACGCGACCGACACGCCCGCCTCGATCTGCACCGACGGAAACCGCTCATTGCGCAGCGCGACGATCGCACGCACCTCGTCGATCATCTGCGCGGGCGTCTTGCGGATGTTTGCCAGCGAATGCGCTTCCGTGACCGAGACCGGCAGCGTCAGCTTGTGCACGCCGGCCTCGAATGCGCCCTCGGCGCCGCGCAGGTTCGGCGCGAGCGCGGCGACGTGCAGCCCGGGAATCGCCAGCGCGTGCGCGACGACTTCGCGCACATCGGCCATCTGCGGCAACAGCTTCGCCGGCACGAACGACCCGACCTCGATCTCGCGCAGGCCGGCCGCGGCCAGCGCGGTGATCCAGCGCAGCTTGCCGGCCGTCGGCATCACGGCCTGGATGCTCTGCAGGCCGTCGCGCGGCCCGACCTCGCTGACCAGCACCTTCGGATATTCGGAAACGCTCATTTGACACTCCATCGTTCTATCTGAAAGAACATCGTTCTGTTTGATAGAACTCTATGCGCGCGTCGAATGGGCTGTAAGCGGGGTATACCCGTGAAATTGCGATTTTTTGGAACTTGAGTTCTGTCAGACAGAACGATATAGTCGATCGAACATCCTCAGAAGGAAGCAGGCAGTGCCCAAAACACCAACCGATCACCCCGGCAGCGAGCCCGATTCGCCGGTCGAAGAAGCGTCCAGCGGCGTCGCCGTTCTCGATCGCGCGTTCGCGATCCTCCGGGCGTTCGGGCAGACCGACGACCGGCTGTCGCTCGCGGAGCTGTCGCGCCGCACCGGGCTGTACAAGAGCACGATCCTGCGCCTGCTCACGGCGCTCGAACATGGCGGCTTCATGCGCAAGCTCGACGACGGCCAGTACGCGATCGGACACGAGCCGCTGCGGCTCGCCGCGCTGTATCAGCGTTCGTTCCGGGTCGGCCCGGTGGTCGAGCCGCTGCTCGAGACGCTGAGCCGCGAACTCGGCGAAACGGCGTCGTTCTACGTGCGCCAGGGCGACATGCGCTCGGTGCTGTACCGGGTCGAGCCCGCGCGTACAGTGCGCGTGTCGATTCGGGTCGGCGAGGAGTTTCCGGTGCGCCAGGGCGCGTCCGGGAAGGTGCTGCTGGCGTTCACCGACATGCAGGATGCGCAATGGCACGACGTGCGCGAACAGCTGTGGGCCGCGTCGTACGGCGAGCGCGACCCGGAGACGGCGTCGGCATCCGTGCCCGTGTTCGGCGCCGCCGGCGAGTGCGTCGGCGCGCTGACCGTATCGGGCCCGAAATCGCGGCTCGCCGACGCACCGGCCATGGCGGCGGCGCTCGCGATGCTGTTGCCGTTCGCACAGAAGGCGACCGTCGCGCTCGGCGGCTCAGGTGCACGCTACGACGCAGCGGCCGTGCGCGACAGCCTCGCGCGGCTCGCATCGCCAGCGGACCACGGCGACGCGGCGTCGTAACCGGCGGCGGCGCGCGCCTGGCCACGCAACAGCGCAAAAGGCAGCCGCGTGCGACACTGGCCGCCGATGCATGCATCGCGCGCCGCCTGCGGGCATGCCGCGCGAGCCACCGCCAACCGGACACGCTTGAGGGTCGCCACCATGAACACCGCGCGCACCGCTACCTGGTATTTCGATTTCGTTTCGCCGTTCGCCTACCTGCAGCAGGAACAATTCGACCGGTTGCCGGCCGCCGCCGCGTTCGAGCCGCGGCCCATCGTGCTCGGCGCACTACTCGCCCACTGGGGCCAGAAAGCGCCGGCCGAGATCGCGGCGAAACGCGTCTTCACCTATCGCCACGCGCAATATCGCGCGGACAAGCTCGGCATTGCGTTCCGGATGCCGCCCGCGCACCCGTTCAATCCGATCAAGCCGCTGCGCCTCGCGATCGCGATGGGCAATTCTCCCGACGCGATCCGGCGGATCTTCCGGCATATCTGGCGCGACGGCCAGGACGTGTCGACGCCGGAAGGCTTCGCCGCGCTGTGCGAAGCGGTCGATTTTCCGGAAGGCGTGACGGCCGTCGACGCCCAGCCGGTGAAGGACGCACTGCGCGCAAACACCGACGACGCGATCGCGCACGGCGTATTCGGCGTGCCGACCTTCGCACTCGACGGCGACCTGTTCTGGGGCGAGGATGCGACCGACATGTTCGCCGACTGCGCAACGTCGCGCGCGTGGCTCGATTCGCCCGAGGTGCGCCGCATCAGCGCGCTGCCCGAAGGGATCCGGCGCGGCTGAAGCCGCTGCGGCCGCCCGCCGCCCTCCGCTTGCGGCACATCCCGCGTCGGAGGTCAGCTGTCGCGCCCTTCGACGAGCCCCGGCACGGCCTCGCGCATCATCGCGGCGAACCGCACGAGCCGCGACGGATAGAACTGCGCATGCGGGTAGGTCAGGTAGACGGGCAGCGGCGCGGCCTGCCACTCGGGCGCGAGGTGCACGAGCTCGCCGCGCGCGAGGTGATCGGCCAGCATCCATGACGAGCCGACGCACGCCCCGACCCCCAGCAGCGCCGCACTGCGCAGCGCGTACAGGTTCGCGGTCGTGATGCGCGGGCGCATCGCAATGCGTCGCGTCTCGCCCGTGACCGAATGCGTGAGCGCCAGCTCCGTGCGGTAGTACGTGCGCAGCGCGAGCCACGGCAGCGCGGCGAGCGCATCGGGGTCGGCCGGCACGTCGGCGCCGTTCAGCACGGACGGCGCGGCGACCACGAAGCGCGGCACCTTCGACAGCCGGATCGCGACCACGGCCGGATCGGTCGGCTCGCCCACCTGGATCGCGCAATCGATGCCGCTGCCGACGAAATCCCGCACCTCGTCCTGCAGCAACCACTCGACCGACACGCGCGGATAGTCGCGCAGGAACCGCGCGAGCGGCTCGACGAAACGCTCCTGGCCGAACGCGTGCGGCACCGCGACCCGCAACAGCCCGTCCGGCTCCTCCTGCGCGCCGCGCAGATCGGCCTCGAAAGCCGCCCAGTTCGCCAGCAGCTCCTTCGCGCGCTTGAAGCAGCGCTCGCCGTCGACGGTCAGCCGCATCGTGTGCGTGGTCCGCTGCAGCAGCCGCATGCCGAGCGAGCGCTCGAGCGCCTGCAGCCGCCGGCTGATGGTCGGCTGCGTCGTATGCAGTTGCGCGGCCGCGGCCGACAGGCTGCCGGCTTCGACTATGCGCACGAAGGTTTCCATCAGCTCGAAACGATAGCCGGCGCCGTCCACCGGCACCGACTGAATGCGCGGAGACCCGCCTGCAGCGGGAGAGAAGGAAGATTTTTCGGTCATGCGTGGAGCGTATAACAAATCTGCGCAGGACGGCACTACCGTGGCCGGCCGCATGCCGCCACACTCGCGTCCATTCCTTCATCGCAACCAGGATGCACGCCATGTCCACCCCGTCCCGTCTCGATGCCGCGCCACGCGCCGCCCACGCCCCGGCCCAGCCGGCCGCCCATTCGATGCCCGATCGCCGGCTCGTGCTGCTGCTCGCGGCCGCCGCCGGCCTCGCGGTCGCACCGCTCTACTACGCGCAGCCGATGCTCGGCGCGCTCGGGCCCGATCTCGGCGCGTCGGCACGCGCGATCGGCTTCGTGCCGACGCTCACGCAGCTCGGCTATGCGCTCGGCATCCTGCTGCTCGCGCCGCTCGGCGACCGTTTCGACCGGCGCCGCGTGATCGTGACCAAGGCCGCGACGCTGGTCGTCGCGCTGCTGCTCGCCGCCATCGCGCCGTCGCTCGGGCTGCTGCTCGCGGCGAGCTTCGCGATCGGCCTCGCGGCGACGCTGGCGCAGGACGTCGTGCCGGCCGCCGCGACGCTCGCCCACGACGCCCATCTCGGCCTCATCGTCGGCCCGGTGATGACGGGGCTGCTGCTCGGCATCCTGCTGTCGCGGGTCGTGGCCGGGTTCGTCGCCGAAACGGCCGGCTGGCGCGCGATGTTCGCGCTCGCGGCCGTCAGCGTCGCCGTGATCGGCGTCGTGGCCGCGCGCGGGCTGCCGCACTTCGAGCCGACCAC
>NZ_JAAGPC010000320.1:0-238 GCF_017104595.1 Burkholderia sp. Tr-20390
GAAAAAAAAAAAACAACCACACTCCTCACTTTACCTTCTCCTCCGACACCTCCTCTCATACTACTTCCACTTCTTTCTCCTCACCTGTCTACTCCCTCTTTACACTGCTCCTCTCTTCCTCCTCTTCTCCGTCCCTCATCCCTCTCTTTCCTTCCCTCTGTCTGTCGTTACTTTCCCTTATTCCCTCCCACACTCCGCCTCCACGTCACATCTCAACTCTCAATGCACCTCATCTCTC
>NZ_JAAGPC010000321.1:0-5700 GCF_017104595.1 Burkholderia sp. Tr-20390
TCCGCCCGTGGCGCTCGATTCCGAGCTTGCGCCGCCGTTGTCGCTCTTCTTCTGGCAGCCCGCACCTGCCGCCAGCCCCGCGATCAGGAGGCCGGCGAAGACGGCTCGCGAAACATGTCGAAGTGAATATCGCTGCATGACACCTCCGCTGATGTCGATGTGGATGGAACCCGCAGGCGCGCAATTCGCGTGCCGCGCCGGGCCGTCGCAGCCGCCCCGCTTCCATTCATTTTCCAAATGACGCCCAGCCGAATATTTAATTTCCCATCGTGTTGCCGGCCTTCCATACTCGCGAACAAATCCGAGACATAACGTCCACGGCGGCCGGGCCGGCGCAGCGTTCCCACGTTGCCGGTCATGCGCCCCGCACATGGAAGGAGACAACGGCGTGCAACTGGAAGCCACCCACCGCCCGGGCATCGTGCCCGGCGCGGACGACGCATCGCATCGAACCGATTCGGCCGCGCGCGACCCCGCGCTGAGCCCGCGGCTGCACAACGCCGACCTCGCGCCGACCAAGGCCGAGGGCCGGACGTGGGGCCGCTACAGCATCTTTGCGCTGTGGACCAACGACGTGCACAACATCGCGAACTACTCGTTCGCGATCGGGCTGTTCGCGCTCGGCCTGTCGGGCTGGCAGATGCTCGCATCGCTCGCGATCGGCGCGGCGCTCGTCTACTGTTTCATGAACCTCACCGGCTACATGGGCCAGAAGACCGGCGTGCCGTTCCCGGTGATCAGCCGGATGAGCTTCGGCATCTACGGCGCGCTGCTGCCCGCGATGATCCGCGCGGTGATCGCGATCGCATGGTTCGGGATCCAGACCTATCTCGCGTCGGTCGTGCTGCGCGTGCTGCTCACCGCGATCTGGCCGGGCCTCGCCGTATTCGACCAGAACGCGATCTTCGGGCTGTCGACGCTCGGCTGGGTCACGTTTGTCGCGATCTGGCTCGTGCAGATCGGCATCCTCACGTACGGGATGGAAATGGTCCGCAAATACGAGGGGCTCGCCGGCCCGGTGATCCTCGTCACGACGCTGTCGCTCGCCGCGTGGATGTTCAGCCGCACCGGCGGCCATCTCGCGATGTCGATCGGCAAGCCGCTGACCGGCTTCAGGATGTGGACGGAGATCTTCGCGGGCGGCTCGCTGTGGCTCGCGATCTACGGCACGCTGGTGCTCAACTTCTGCGATTTCGCGCGCTCGTCGCCGAGCGCGAAGACGGTACGCGTGGGCAACTTCTGGGGCCTGCCGGTCAACATCCTCGTGTTCGCGACGATCAGCTTCGTGCTCGCCGGCGCGCAGTTCAAGCTGAACGGCCACATCATCCACAGCCCGACGGAGATCATCGCGACGGTGCCGAACAAGCTGTTCCTCGTGCTCGGCTGCCTCGCGTTCCTGATCGTGACGGTCGCGGTGAACATCATGGCGAACTTCGTCGCGCCGGCCTTCGTGCTGACGAGCCTCGCGCCGCATCGCCTGTCGTTCCGCCGCGCGGGCCTGATCAGCGCGACGATCGCCGTGCTGATCCTGCCGTGGAACCTGTACAACAGCCCGATCGTGATCGTCTACTTCCTGTCCGGCCTCGGCGCGCTGCTCGGCCCGCTGTACGGGATCATCACTGTCGACTACTGGCTCGTGCGCAAGCAGCGCGTGAACGTGCCCGACCTCTATACCGAAGCGCCGACCGGCGCCTACTTCTACACGCGCGGCGTGAACCGCAAGGCGCTCGCGGCGCTGGTGCCGTCCGCGCTGATCTCGATCACGCTCGCCGTCGTGCCGGCCTTCAGCGCGATGACGCCGTTCTCGTGGCTGCTCGGCGCGGCCATCGCGGGCGGCGTGTACTGGCTGCTGGCCGATCGCAACCGGCACTACGAGGCGCGTTCGGGCGAATCCATCGCGGTCGCCTGCGCCCAACACTGACACACCTGCATACGGAGTCGCAATGAGGATCCTGGTAGTCAACGTCAACACGACCGAGTCGATCACCGAAGCGATCGCCGCGCAGGCGCAGGCCGCCGCGTCGCCGGGCACGGAGATCGTCGGGCTGACGCCGCGCTTCGGCGCCGAGTCGGTCGAAGGCAATTTCGAGAGCTACCTTGCGGCGATCGCCGTGATGGATCGCGTGATGCGCTACGACGAGCCGTACGACGCGGTGATCCAGGCCGGCTACGGCGAACATGGCCGCGAAGGCCTGCAGGAACTGCTGACGGTGCCCGTCGTCGACATCACCGAAGCGGCCGCGAGCATCGCGATGCTGCTCGGCCATCGCTACTCGGTCGTCACGACGCTCGACCGCACGGTGCCGCTGATCGAGGATCGCCTGAAGCTCGCCGGGCTCGACGCGCGCTGCGCGTCGGTGCGCGCAAGCGGCCTCGCGGTGCTCGAGCTCGAGGAGAATCCGGCCCGCGCGATCGAGTCGATCGTCGGCCAGGCGCAGCGCGCGGTGCAGGACGATCACGCGGAAGTGATCTGCCTCGGCTGCGGCGGGATGGCCGGCCTCGACCGGCAGATCGAGGAATGCACGGGCGTGCCGGTCGTCGACGGCGTCTCGGCCGCGGTGGCGCTCGCCGAGTCGCTGGTGCGCCTGAAGCTGAAGACGTCGAAAGTCCGCACGTACGCGCCGCCGCGCCCGAAGCGGATCGTCGGCTGGCCGGGCACCTTCGCACAATGACGCGGCGCCGGCCCGCTGCTGCGTCGCGCTCGGGCATCGGGTTGCCGGGAGGCGGATCGGCATGCGGGACCCGCTAGACCCGAACACCCTGCCCCGCGGCGCGTCCGACGCCGCGGACGCGCTCGACGTGCTCGATGCGCGGCTGATGCGCATCCTGCTCGTGCTGCTGACCGAGCGCACCGTGTCGCGTGCGGCCGTGCGCCTGAACATGTCGCAGCCGGCCACCAGCGCCGCGCTCAAGCGCCTGCGCACGCTGCTCGGCGATCCGCTGCTGGTGCGCAGCCGCTACGGGATGGTGCCGACCGAATTCGGCGCGCGGCTGATCGAACCGCTGCGCAACGCGCTGCGCGTGATCGACTTCATCCGCATCCAGCAGCCGAGGTTCGATGCGCGCACGTCGGTGCGGACCTACCGGATCGGCTGCCCCGACTACCTGAACGTACTGTTCGTGCCGAAGCTCGTCGCGCTGTTCCGCGAACGTGCGCCGGACGCGCAACTCGTGTTCCATCCGCTCGGCGACGGCTTCGACGACGAGCGCGCACTCGCCGACGGCGAGCTCGACATCGTGATCGACAATCGCCCGGCGCGCGCGTCGCGGTTCCGGCAGGACGACCTGTTCGACGATCGCGTCGTGTGCCTGATGCGCGCGACCCATCCGCTCGCGCGGCGCGGCACGATGACGGCGGCAGAGTTTGCCGACGCGCCGCAGCTGTGCCCGACACCATCGTGGCTCGAGGCGTCCGGCGCGATCGACAGGCAACTCGAACGCGTGGGCCTGCAGCGGCGGATCGTCGTCACGCTGCCGCACTTCGAACTCGCCGCGCATGCGCTCGTGCGCACCGACATGCTGCTGACCACCACGTACCGGCTCGCGCGGCACTATGCGAAGCTGCTGCCGCTCGCCGCCGTCGCGCTGCCGGCCGAACCGCCGGACATCGTGTACCGGATGACCTGGAACGAATCGGGTGAGTGCGTCGAGGGCGTGCGCTGGTTGCGCGGGCTGATCGCGGAAGCGACGCGTGCGTGGCTCGATGCCGAGGCGATGCAGCCGGCGGTGGCGGCGGTGGCCGCCGCTGCAGTCGTGGACGTGAACGCACGGAATAGCACGCCGGTCTCGGCCGATACCCCCGAACCCGCGCGCCGAGCGCGCCGCAGGCAGGCGACGCATTGCCATGCATCGCACCCGACGCGCGTCCCCCATGCGGCACGCATCCACCGCCTCGCGACGAAGTCGCATTGACGGGCGTCATACGCAAGCCGGAGCGATCCGCGCAGTCGCGGCAAGTCAGACCCGTCCTATTTACCCGGTCCGCACCGAATCGTCAGAATGACGCCTCGAACCTTGGCGGCTGGCGATCTGAATCGTGAATGCCCGCCGACGCCCTATCGAGGAAAACCGCATGAAGAAGACACTCGTTGCGCTGGCCGTTCCAGTCGCGCTGCTCGCGAGTACCGGCGCATTCGCCGATACGCAAGACTGCGCGACGCGCATCCGGGCGTTGCACACGCAGATCGACAACGCGAAGCGGTTCGGCAACGCACCTCAGGCGATGCGCCAGCAAGCCGCGCTCGACCAGGTCAAGGCCCATTGCACGGACGCCGGCCAGCTCGCGCGCGCCGAACGCAAGGTCGCCGACAAGCAGCGGGATCTGCAACGCGCGCAGGACGAGGTGCACGATGCGCAGGCACGCGTCCATGAAGCCGAAGCGCTCGGCGATGCGAAGAAGCTGGGCAAGGCGCAGCGCAAGCTCGACGACAAGCAGGCCAAACTGCGCAACGCAACACGCGACCTGCACGATGCGCAGATCGATCGCGACGCGCTGAAGGGCTGACGTGATGCGCCGACACGGTGTGCCGCGTCAGACGTGCCGCGCCAGCGCGAGCAACACCGACAGCGACACGATCGATCCGAGCGTCGACAACAGGATCGTGCGCGACGTCACCTGCGCTTCGCGCCCGTAGAACTCGGCCAGCATGTATGGCCCGGTACCCGTGGGCAACGCGGCGAGCACGACCGCGATCTGCGCGAGCACCGGCGGCAGCGCGAACACGCGCACGCCAAGCCACCACGCGAGCGCGGGCTGCACGAACAGCTTCACCGCCGTCAGTGCGACGCTGCCCCGCGGGGCGGCGCCGGACACTTCCCGCTTCTCCGCGAGAAACAGCCCGAGGCTGACGAGCGCACACGGGCTCGCGGCCGCACCGAGCAGCTTCAGGAAGGTATCGACCGGCGCACCGAGCGGCACCTGCGCGGCCGACACGCAAACGCCGGCCAGCGGCGCGACGATCAGCGGATTGCGCAGCAGCGCGCCGACCACTTTCCACATCAGCCGCAACGGTGCGCGATCGCGCTGCAGCCCGACCTCGATCAGCACGATCGCGCCGGCGAACAGCACGCACGCCACGAGGATGGTCGCGATCGTGGTCGGTGTGAGGCTGTCGGTGCCGAATGCGAGCAGGCACAGCGGGAAGCCGAGATAGCCGGTGTTCGGATACGACGCGGCGATTGCGTCGATGCTCGCATCGGCGAGCCCGCGCCCCGCGAACAGGCGCCACGCGAGCACGCCGACGAATACGAGCGCGCAGGTCAGCGCGAACGTGGCAACGAAAGCCGGCTGATACAGCTGGTGCCACGATGCGTGCGCCATGATCTGGAACAGCAGCGCGGGCAGCGCGAGCCACACGACGAAGCGGTTGAGTTCCGAAGCCGCGGCCGGCCCAAGCACCGCGCGCCGTCTGCACAGGAACCCTGCCGCGATCAGCCCGAACACGGGCAACAGAATCTCGATCGTCGATGACATCTTGAACACGCTGCGTGAAACCGGAACGCGCCAGCTTAATGGTTCCGCCGGGTCGCGTCCAATGCGCGGCGCGAGCCGCCCCGGGCGTCACGCGCCGTCGCGTATCGGCACGGTGAGCCGGCTCGCGATCGACGGCTTGCCCGATACGTGGACGCAACTGGAAGCCGGCGGCCTGTACGCGATCTACGCGGCCGGCGGCACGCCGGCCTGCGACGCGCTCGTGTGGG
>NZ_JAAGPC010000322.1:0-5791 GCF_017104595.1 Burkholderia sp. Tr-20390
TGGCCCGGCCCAGCATCTGCGCACAGCCGGGTGCGACGTCGCGTTCTATGCGCCGGCCGATATCAGTGCCGCGCGGACGTGACGGACAGGCTGGGCCGCGAATGGGCGCCCGACGAAGGCGACGCCGAGAAGGCGTTGCAACGGATCGTGCGCGAAGTGCCGCCGCTCGAGCCGCAACCGGTGTCGCCCGACATGCAGCAGGCCGCGCCCGGCGACACGGCGCAGCCAGGCGCTGCCGCAACCGCGCCGGCTGCACGACCGAACGCGCACGCCTGGCGCGATGCCGAGGTCACGAGCCGCGACGACGTGCGCATCGGTCTCGACAAGATGTGCCGCTATTTCGAGCAACACGAGCCGAGCCATCCGGCGCCGCTGCTGCTGCGGCGCGCGCAACGGCTGCTCGCGCTCGACTTCTACGAAATCATCCGCGATCTCGCGCCGGAGAGCCTGCCGAAGCTGGACCTGCTGAGCGGCGAGCGGAGCGAATGAAACGAGCGAGCGCCGCCGCGATGTGGGCGGTGACGACCAACTGCGCAACCTGATCGATGTGAAGGAGTGGACGATGACGGACAGAACCAAGGCGGCAGGCAGCGGACAGAAGTTCATCGCGCGCAATCGGGCGCCGCGCGTGCAGATCGAGTACGACGTCGAGACCTACGGCGCGGAACGCAAGGTGCAGTTGCCGTTCGTGATGGGCGTGATTTCCGACCTGGCGGGCAAGCGTGCGGAGCCGTTGCCGGACTTGCCGGAGCGGAAATTTCTCGAGATCGACGTCGACAACTTCGACGAGCGGATGAAATCGGTCGCGCCGCGTGTCGCGTTCCAGGTGCCGAACACGCTGACGGGCGAAGGGATGCTCAACGTCGACATGACGTTCGAGCAGATCGACGATTTCTCGCCGGCCGCGATCGCGCGCAACGTCGACGCGCTGCGCCGGCTGCTGGAGGCGCGCACCGAGCTGTCGAACCTGCTGTCGTACATGGACGGCAAGCACGGCGCCGAGCAGCTGATCGAGCGCGCGATCAACGATCCCGACCTGCTGAAGACGCTCGTGCGCAACCCGCACGAGCCCGCGCAGGGCGGCGACGCGACCCAACCGGAGGCCCGCGATGAATGATCCCGTCCAATCCCGTGCGGACACGCGCGACGCCGCGCAACCGGCCGTCGCGCACGACGAATTCGCCGCGCTGCTGCAAAAGGAATTCAAGCCGAAGACGGCCGAGGCGCGCGAGTCGGTCGAGCGCGCGGTGCGCACGCTCGCGCAGCAGGCGCTCGAACATACGGTCGGCATGACGACCGATGCGTACGGCAGCGTGAAGCAGATCATCGCGGAGATCGACCGCAAGCTGTCCGAGCAGATCAACCAGATCCTGCATCACAACGAATTCCAGACGCTCGAAGGCGCGTGGCGCGGGCTGCATTACCTCGTCACGCACACCGAGACCGACGAGCTGCTGAAGATCAAGGCGCTACCGGCGTCGCGCAACGAGGTCGCGCGGATGCTGAAGCGCTACAAGGGCGTCGCGTGGGATCAGAGCCCGCTGTTCCGCAAGATCTACGAAGAGGAATACGGGCAGTTCGGCGGCGAGCCGTTCGGCTGCCTGGTCGGCGATTTCCATTTCAACCACAGCCCGCCGGACGTCGAGATGCTCGGCGAGCTGTCGAAGATCGCGGCGGCCGCGCACGCGCCGTTCATCGCCGGTGCGTCGCCGGAGCTGATGCAGATGGATTCGTGGCAGGAGCTGTCGAACCCGCGCGACCTGACGAAGATATTCCAGAACACCGAATACGCGGCGTGGCGCAGCCTGCGGCAGTCGGAGGATTCGCGCTACATCGGCCTCGCGATGCCGCGCTTTCTCGCGCGGCTGCCGTATGGTGCGCGCACCAACCCGGTCGACGAATTCGACTTCGAGGAAGACACCGACGCCGCGAACCACGACCGCTACACGTGGGCGAACTCGGCGTATGCGATGGCCGCGAACATCAACCGCTCGTTCAAGCAGTTCGGCTGGTGTTCGTCGATCCGCGGCGTCGAATCGGGCGGGGCGGTCGAAGGGCTGCCGAGCCACACGTTCCCGACCGACGACGGCGGCGTCGACCAGAAATGCCCGACCGAGATCGCGATCAGCGACCGCCGCGAGGCCGAGCTCGCGAAGAACGGCTTCATGCCGTTCGTGCACCGGAAGAACTCGGATTTCGCGGCGTTCATCGGCGCGCAGTCGCTGTACCAGCCGGCCGAGTACCACGATCCCGACGCGACCGCGAACGCGCGGCTGTCCGGTCGCCTGCCGTACCTGTTCGCGTGCTGCCGCTTCGCGCATTACCTGAAGTGCATCGTGCGCGACAAGATCGGCTCGTTCCGCGAACGCGACGACATGGAGCGCTGGCTGAACGACTGGATCATGAACTACGTCGACGGCGACCCCATCAACTCGTCGCAGGAGACCAAGGCGCGCAAGCCGCTCGCGGCCGCGCAGGTGGTGGTCGACGAGGTCGAGGACAACCCCGGCTACTACACGTCGAAATTCTTCCTGCGGCCGCACTACCAGCTCGAAGGGCTCACGGTGTCGCTGCGGCTCATCTCGCGGCTGCCGACCGCGAAGGCGGCCAACGAGTGAGCAGCGCAGCAAGCAACGATCGGCATTCAACGCGGCATTCATCCTGACATCGCACTGAAACGGAGACGGCAATGGGCGTGGCAATGTTTATGAAGGTGGACGGCGTGACCGGCGAATCGGCGGACGCGCAGCACAAGGGCTGGACCGACATCCAGTCGTTCACGTGGGGCGCGAGCCAGCCGGGCGCGATGGCGAGCGGCAGCGGCGGCAACGCGGGCAAGGCGAGCTTCAACGATCTCGTCGTCGCCGCGTACATGGACAAGGGCGCGCCCGCGATCATCAAGAACTGCGCGAACGGCAAGCATCTGTCGTCGGTCGAGATCTCCGCGTGCAAGACGGGCGGCACGCAGGTCGAGTTCATGCGCGTGACGCTGCAGGAGGTGCTCGTCACGTCCGCGCAGGTCGCGGGCATCGATCCGGGCGACGTCGCCGACCGGCTGATGATGCATTACGGCTTCCAGGCCGCGAAGGTGAAGAAGCAGTATTGGCAGCAGAACGACAACGGCGGCAAGGGCGCGGAGGTGACCGTCGGCTGGAACATCAAGGAAAACACCGAGATGTGACGGCGCGGAGATGACGATGGACGACCCGCGAACCCGCGACGGCCGCGACGGCAGGGAAGGCAGCCTGCGCGACCGGCTCCAGCCCGCGCTGCTCGACCGGCTCACCGACGACACGCCGCAGCGCGCCGCCGAAGCGCCCGGCGCGCAGTGGATCGGCACCGAACGCCTGCGTGCGGCCGTGCTGCGCGATCTCGCGTGGCTGCTCAACACGCGCAACGCCGAGGACGGCTTCGTCGACTGGTCGGCGTTCGCGCACGCGCAGGCGTCGGTGCTCAACTACGGGATGCGGCCGCTCGTGGGCAAGCCGATGTCGGGCGTCGAGCGGATGTCGGTCGAGGCGTCGATCCGCGACGCGATCCTCCGCTTCGAGCCGCGCATCGCGCCCGCCAGCGTCGAAGTCCGCAGCGTGATCGACGCGGCCGGCGGCCGGGCCGGCGAACGGCGCCACAACGTGTTGCTGTTCGAGATTCGCGGCACGCTGTGGTCGATCCCGCATCCGCTCGAGTTCGTGCTGCGCTCCGACCTCGATCTCGAGACGGGCGCGATGTCGCTGCAATCGGTGGCGGGGGCCTGACGCGATGGATACGCGCCTGCTCGACTACTACAACCGCGAACTCGCGTACCTGCGCGAGCTCGGCGGCGAATTCGCGCAGCAGTTCCCGAAAGTGGCCGCGCGGCTGCGGCTCAACGAATCGGGGCCGCCCGATCCGTACGTCGAGCGGCTGCTCGAAGGCTTCAGCTTCCTCACCGCGCGCGTGCAGCTCAAGATGGACGCCGAGTTTCCGCGCTTCACGCAGGCGCTGCTCGATGCGGTGTATCCCGGCTATATCGCGCCGCTGCCGTCGATGGCGATCGTGCGGTTCGCGCCGCTGCTGAACGAAGGCAGCCTGGCGCAAGGCTGGCGGCTGCCGGCCGGCACCGCGCTGCGCGCGCGTCCGGCCGCGTCCGAGCAGACCGCCTGCGAATTCCGCACCGCGCACGACCTGACGCTGTGGCCGCTCGAACTGACCGATGCGACCGTCACCGGCGCGCCATCGTGGCTGCCGCGCGGCGCGTTCGCCGCGCGGCAGGACGTGCGCGGCGCGCTGCGCATCCGGTTGGAAGCGCGCGGCGGTGCCAAACTGTCCCAGTTGCCGCTCGACCGGCTGACGTTCCATCTCGCCGGTCCCGAACGCGACGCGCTGCATCTGCTCGAACTGATTGCCGCGCATGCGCTCGGCGTCGTGTGCCACGATCCGGCGCAGCCGCCGCGCTGGCTGCATACGCTCGACGCCGACGCGATCGTTCACGAGGGCTTCGATCCCGCGCAGGCGATCCTGCCCGACGACGGCCGCAGCTTCCACGGCTACCGGCTGCTGCGCGAGTATTTCGCGTTTCCGGCGCGTTTCCTGTTCTTCAGCATCGGCGGGCTGCGCGCCGCGCTCGCACGCGCGACCGGCGACGCGTTCGAACTGACCGTGCTGTTCGATCGCCACGATGCGGCGCTCGAGGCGGCTGTCAGCGCGAAACACCTCGCGCTGAACTGCACGCCGGCCGTGAACCTGTTCGCGCGCCGCGCCGACCGCATTCCGCTGCAGCCGGGCGCGCGCGAGCACCATGTCGTCGTCGATCGCAGCCGGCCGCTCGACTACGAGGTCTATGCGGTGCAGCGGCTCGCGAGCGAGCAGCGCGACGATGGCCAGTCGCGCGAATTCCGGCCGTTTCATGCATCGTTCGCGAGCGACGACGGCAATCACGGCGCTTACTACACGGTGCGGCGCGAACCGAGGCTGGTCTCGTCTCAGGCACGTGCGAACGGCACGCGCACCGGCTACGTCGGCAGCGAGACCTACGTGTCGCTCGTCGACAGCCAGTGCGCGCCGTACGACGAAACGATGCGTTACCTGGCGGCCGATACCCTGTGCACGAATCGCGATCTCGTGCTGCTGCAGCCGCCCGGCGACGCGAACACGTTCACGTTGCGCGTGTCGGCTCCGGTCGAGAACATCGTCGCGATCCGCGGCCCGTCGCGGCCGCGCCCGCCGATCGCCGATGCGCAAACCGCGTGGCGGCTGATCCGCCATCTCGGGCTCGCACGCCACACGCTGACCGATCTCGACGACGAAGAGGGCGCGCATGCGCTGCGCGAACTGCTCGGCCTGCATGCCGACCCGGCCGATGCCGCGATGCGCCGGCAGATCGACGGCGTGCTGCGCGTGGCGTTCTCGCCGGTGTTCCGCCGGCTGCCGGCGTCCGGCCCGCTGATGTTCGGACGCGGCGTGCAGGTCGACGTGACTGTCGACGATCATGCGTTCTCCGGCGACAGCCCGTTCCTGCTCGGCGCGGTGCTCGAACAGTTCTTCGCGCGGCACGTGTCGATCAACGCGTTCGCCGAATGCGTGCTGACCAGCGCGCAGCGCGGCACGCTCGCGCACTGGCCGGCGCGCATCGGCAGGCGGCCCGCGATATGAAGCGCGATATGTCACCGGGTGCCGGGCCGGCTGCCGAGGCCTATCGCGCGCGCTCGCGCGACGGCAAGGAATCGATCGCGCTGTCGCGGCGCATCGAACGGCCGGACCATACGTTCAACGGCATCGCGGTGGTCGCCATCGACATCGCCTATTTCGAGCA
>NZ_JAAGPC010000323.1:0-5858 GCF_017104595.1 Burkholderia sp. Tr-20390
CTGCATCGGCTTCCTTCAGCACCCCGATAATCTGCTCTTCACTGAACCGCGATTTCTTCATGACAAGGTTTCTCCTGCGGCCTTGCCACTAACTTTACAGTGGGATACTTCAGAGGGGAAAGGTCAGATCGGCCAAACCGCACGATTCGCCACGCGTCGCGCGAGCGGGTTGTTAAAATTGCGGTCATCGTTTAGCCGTCCCTGTCCTCATTCATGTCCCGCGCCCTCGAAATCCTCGACGAAGTATTTGGTTACCCCGCATTTCGCGGCCAGCAGGGCGAGATCGTCGAGCACGTCGCCGGCGGCGGCGATTGCCTCGTGCTGATGCCAACCGGCGGCGGCAAGTCGCTGTGCTATCAGATTCCCGCATTGCTGCGCCGCGAGGCCGGGCAGGGCGCCGGCATCGTCGTGTCGCCGTTGATCGCGCTGATGCAGGACCAGGTCGCCGCGCTGAGCGAAGTGGGTGTGCGCGCCGCGTACCTGAATTCGACGCTATCGGGCGCCGAGGCTGCGGCGACCGAGCGCGCGCTGCGCGAGGGCGAAATCGACCTGCTGTACGTCGCGCCGGAACGGCTGATGACGGGGCGCTTCCTCGACCTGCTCGAGCGCGCGAAAATCGGCCTGTTCGCGATCGACGAAGCGCACTGCGTGTCGCAATGGGGGCACGATTTCCGCCCGGAATATATCCAGCTGTCGGTGCTGCACGAGCGGTTTCCGTCGGTGCCGCGCATCGCGCTGACCGCCACGGCCGATGCGATCACGCGCGACGAGATCATCCACCGTCTCGCGCTCGACGATGCGCGCGTGTTCGTGTCGAGCTTCGACCGCCCGAACATCCGCTACCGGATCGTCGAAAAGGACAACGCGCGTTCGCAACTGCTCGATTTCATTCGCGCCGAGCACACGAATCCCGACGGCACGACCGATGCAGGCGTCGTCTATTGCCTGTCGCGCCGCAAGGTCGAGGAAACGGCCGAATGGCTGAAGGCGCAGGGCGTGCGAGCGCTGCCGTATCACGCGGGGATGGAGTTCGAGGTGCGGCAGAAGCATCAGGAAATGTTCCAGCGCGAGGAAGGTATCGTGATGTGCGCGACGATCGCGTTCGGCATGGGCATCGACAAGCCGGACGTGCGCTTCGTCGCGCACTTGGATCTGCCGAAGAGCGTCGAAGGCTACTACCAGGAAACGGGCCGAGCCGGCCGCGACGGGATGCCCGCGAATGCGTGGATGGCGTACGGCCTCGGCGACGTCGTCCAGCAGCGCAAGATGATCGACGAGTCCGATGCGGACGACGCGCACAAGCGCGTCCAGACGTCGAAGCTCGACGCGCTGCTCGGGCTGTGCGAGACAATCTCGTGCCGCCGCGTGCGGCTGCTGAACTACTTCGGCGAGGAGAGCAAGCCGTGCGGCAACTGCGACACGTGCCTCGAGCCGCCGGCTTCATGGGACGCCACGCGTGAAGCGCAGATGGCGCTGTCGTGCGTGTTCCGCGCGCAGCGCGCGAGCGGCTTCAATTTCGGCTCGAGCCACCTGATCGAGATCCTGCGCGGCGGGCGCACCGAAAAGGTGTTGCAGCGCGGCCACGACCAGCTCACGACGTTCGGGATCGGCGCATCGCTGTCGGAGCCCGAATGGCGGGCGATTTTCCGGCAGCTCGTCGCGTACGGCTACCTGGCCGTCGATCATGGCGGCTTCGGCGCGCTCGTGCTGACCGAGGCCGCGAAGCCCGTGCTGAAGAACGAGGAGAAGGTCACGCTGCGCCGCTACGTGAAGCCGCAGCGCACGCGCCAGTCGTCGAGCCGCAGCGGTACGCGCGTCGATCCGACGGCCGGCATGGGCACGCGTGAGCGCGCACGGTGGGATGCGCTGCGTGCGTGGCGTGCGGAAACGGCGAAAACGGACGGCGTGCCGGCCTACGTGATCTTCCATGATGCGACGCTCGCCGAGATCGCGCGCAACGCGCCGGAGACGATCGACGACCTGCGCCATATCCCCGGCATGGGCGTGCGCAAGCTCGAGCGCTTCGGCGACGAGATCATCGACGTCGTCGAGTCGGCCTGACACAGGCGTTCCGACCCTTCCGGTAAACCACGCGTTCGGCGGGTGAATCACGCAAGCCGTTGACTTAGTTGGTATTTCCGGAATATCATGCTGGGTTCCGGTATTCGGTGGGCCGAGTCGCGTTCCAAGGTTCGCACCCGTTTCGCCGGTTCGGAAGTCAACTGTGCGCCGATTCTCGCTTTGCCCGAAATCGGTGCGCAGATTTTGTTCAATTTCAGGAATAAACAATGCCAACCATCAACCAACTGGTTCGCAAAGGCCGTCAGTCGGAAACGACGAAGAGCAAGAGCCCGGCCCTGCAGGACTGCCCCCAGCGTCGCGGCGTGTGCACCCGTGTGTACACGACGACGCCGAAGAAGCCGAACTCGGCACTCCGTAAGGTCGCCAAGGTTCGTCTGACGAACGGCTTCGAAGTGATTTCGTACATCGGCGGTGAAGGCCACAACCTGCAGGAACACTCGGTTGTGCTGATCCGCGGCGGCCGTGTGAAGGACTTGCCGGGTGTGCGTTACCACATGGTTCGCGGCTCGCTGGATACCCAGGGCGTCAAGGACCGTAAGCAAGCGCGCTCGAAGTACGGCGCGAAGCGTGCAAAGGCTGCCAAGTAAGCAGTTTTTGATCAGGGATCGCCACAGAGGGCGGTCAAGGCGGGAGTGCCGGATTGCCGGTGCTGTCGAGTAAGTGGTCACCCGGCCAAGCTGGTTAGTCGTGAAGATGTGATCGGGTTTGTTGGTGGCCGCGGAGCTGGAACCAGCTCCAACTGAACAAGTAAAGGAAGAATCATGCCGCGTCGTCGCGAAGTCCCCAAGCGGGAAGTGTTGCCGGATCCGAAGTTCGGTAACGTTGATGTAGCCAAGTTCATGAACATGCTGATGCTGTCCGGCAAGAAGTCGGTCGCAGAGCGCATCGTTTATGGCGCATTCGAACAAATCCAGACCAAGGGTGGCAAGGACCCGCTGGAAGTGTTCACGGTTGCGCTCAACAACGTCAAGCCGGTGGTCGAAGTGAAGAGCCGTCGCGTTGGTGGTGCCAACTATCAAGTTCCGGTCGAAGTGCGCCCGTCGCGTCGTATGGCATTGGCGATGCGCTGGCTGCGTGAGGCTGCGAAGAAGCGTAGCGAGAAGTCGATGGCCCTGCGCCTGGCAGGTGAACTCTCCGAAGCGGCCGAAGGCCGTGGCGGCGCGATGAAGAAGCGCGACGAAGTTCACCGCATGGCAGAAGCCAACCGCGCGTTCTCGCATTTCCGTTTCTAAGCGCCTGGCTGGGCTTTTAGCGGAAATAAATTCCGGGCGGGTGCGCTTTTCAGGCGCCTCGCCCGTTTGTGTTGAAGCATGATGCAGCAGGGCTGCATCGTGTCATCCCAGTAGAGGATCAAAGTGGCTCGCAAGACTCCTATCGAGCGCTACCGCAATATCGGTATTAGCGCTCACATCGACGCCGGCAAAACGACGACGACCGAGCGCATTCTGTTTTACACCGGTGTGAACCACAAGATCGGTGAAGTCCACGACGGCGCAGCCACGATGGACTGGATGGAGCAGGAACAGGAGCGTGGCATCACGATCACGTCCGCTGCTACCACCGCCTTCTGGAAGGGCATGGGCGGCAACTATCCGGAACACCGCATCAACATCATCGACACCCCGGGCCACGTCGACTTCACGATTGAAGTCGAGCGCTCGATGCGCGTGCTCGACGGCGCGTGCATGGTGTACTGCGCAGTGGGCGGCGTGCAGCCGCAGTCGGAAACGGTGTGGCGCCAGGCTAACAAGTACAAGGTGCCGCGTCTCGCGTTCGTCAACAAGATGGACCGTACCGGCGCGAACTTCTTCAAGGTCTACGACCAGCTCCGTCTGCGCCTGAAGGCGAACCCGGTTCCGGTCGTGGTGCCGATCGGCGCGGAAGAGAACTTCAAGGGCGTCGTCGACCTGATCAAGATGAAGGCGATCATTTGGGACGAAGCGTCGCAAGGCACGAAGTTCGACTACGTCGACATCCCGGCCGAGCTCGCAGAGACCTGCAAGGAATGGCGCGAAAAGATGGTCGAAGTGGCTGCGGAAGCCAACGAAGACCTGATGAACAAGTACCTGGAAGAAGGCGATCTGCCGGAAGCCGACATCGTCAAGGCGCTGCGTGACCGTACGATCGCGTGCGAAATCCAGCCGATGCTGTGCGGTACCGCGTTCAAGAACAAGGGCGTGCAGCGTATGCTCGACGCCGTGATCGACTTCCTGCCGTCGCCGGTCGACATCCCGCCGGTCAAGGGCGAACTCGAAAACGGCGAGTCGGCAGAGCGCCGCGCGTCGGACGACGAGAAGTTCTCGGCACTCGCGTTCAAGATCATGACCGACCCGTTCGTCGGCCAGCTGATCTTCTTCCGCGTGTACTCGGGCGTGGTGAATTCGGGCGACACGCTGCTGAACTCGACGAAGGACAAGAAGGAACGTCTGGGTCGTATTCTGCAGATGCACGCGAACCAGCGCGAAGAAATCAAGGAAGTTCGCGCGGGCGACATCGCTGCTGCGGTCGGCCTGAAGGAAGCGACCACGGGCGACACGCTGTGCGATCCGGCGAACCCGATCATTCTCGAGCGCATGGTGTTCCCGGAGCCGGTGATTTCGCAGGCTGTCGAGCCGAAGACCAAGGCTGACCAGGAAAAGATGGGTCTGGCGCTGAACCGTCTGGCTCAGGAAGATCCGTCGTTCCGCGTGCAGACCGACGAAGAGTCGGGCCAGACCATCATTTCGGGCATGGGCGAGCTCCACCTCGAAATTCTGGTCGACCGGATGAAGCGTGAATTCGGCGTGGAAGCAACCGTCGGCAAGCCGCAGGTTGCCTACCGCGAAACGATCCGTTCGACGGCGAAGGACGTCGACGGCAAGTTCGTCAAGCAGTCGGGTGGTCGCGGCCAGTACGGTCACGCAGTCATCACGCTCGAGCCGAACGAACAAGGCAAGGGCTACGAGTTCTTCGACGAGATCAAGGGTGGTGTGATTCCGCGTGAATACATCCCGGCGGTCGACAAGGGTATCCAGGACACGCTGAAGTCGGGCGTGCTGGCCGGCTTCCCGGTCGTCGACGTGAAGGTTCACCTGACGTTCGGTTCGTACCACGACGTTGACTCGAACGAAAACGCGTTCCGCATGGCCGGTTCGATGGCGTTCAAGGAAGCGATGCGCAAGGCGAACCCGGTCGTCCTCGAGCCGATGATGGCTGTCGAAGTCGAGACGCCGGAAGACTACATGGGCAACGTGATGGGCGACCTGTCGGGCCGTCGCGGTATCGTCCAGGGCATGGAAGACATGGTTGGCGGCGGCAAGATCGTGCGCGCCGAAGTACCGCTGTCGGAAATGTTCGGTTACTCGACGTCGCTGCGTTCGCTGACGCAAGGTCGTGCAACGTACACGATGGAGTTCAAGCACTACGCTGAAGCTCCGCGCAACGTTGCTGACGCGATCATCAGCGCGAAGTCGAAGTAATTCGTTATCTCAATCGATAATTTTTGAAAGAAGAGAATCATGGCAAAAGGTAAATTCGAGCGGACCAAGCCGCACGTGAACGTTGGTACGATTGGTCACGTTGACCACGGCAAGACGACGCTGACGGCAGCGATCACGACGGTTCTGACGAAGAAGTTCGGCGGCGAAGCGAAGGCATACGACCAGATCGACGCGGCACCGGAAGAAAAGGCGCGCGGCATCACGATCAACACGGCACACGTCGAGTACGAAACGGCTAACCGCCACTACGCACACGTCGACTGCCCGGGCCACGCTGACTATGTGAAGAACATGATC
>NZ_JAAGPC010000324.1:0-5622 GCF_017104595.1 Burkholderia sp. Tr-20390
TCCGATGCGTGGTGCAGCGGCCTGCCGCGACGGCACATCGGCGGATGTCGTGACGGGCACCGCAGCCGCCGCGGCGAGCGTCAGCGCCGCGGCCGCGAGCCAGCCGTTGCGCCAGCCGCCGAGCAGCGGCCCGACCAGCATCGACAGCGCCATGCCGACCGGCATGAACGTGCTCCACAGGCCGAATACGAGATTGCGCCGCTCGGGCGGCGTCACGCGATTCAGCACGGCCGGCGCGGCAACCACCACGATCACGAAACCGAGCCCTTCGACGAAACGCGTGGCCAGCAACAGCGTGAAGCTGCCGACCCATGCGCCGGCGACACTCGACAGGCCGAGGATCACGAGGCCCGCGATCAGCAGCAGCCGGTCGCCCCAGCGTCGCACCAGCAGGCCGGCCGCGATGCCGCCGAACACGCCGACGAACGGAAACACCGACATGATCCCGCTCAGCGACGCAAGCGAGCCGCCGAATTCGTGCTGGAGCGACGGCAACGCGATCGTCGCCTTGCCGACGTGCAGCGCCGACACGATGCTCGCCAGCACGACGTTCGCGACGGCGGCCCGGTAGCTGCGCGACGGCAGCGTGGCGGCATCGGCCGCGACAGGCGATTCGGTCATCTCCCCCTCCGTTGAAACGGCCGCGTGCAACGGGATGCATCACGCGTCCGGGATCGGACTGGCGCACATGATACAAATTGAAGTTAACTTCAAGTAAAGGGGTAATGTGCGCAACGATCCGTTCCGCCGATCGCGGCAATGGATCGGCGTGGCAACGTGCGTCTCGCGATTCGTCTCATTGCGCTGAGACGAACGTCCCAGCGTCTCATCCGGCCGGAGCTTTTGCTTCCGCAGCAAATTTCACCCTCTGCTTCCGTCAAATCATTTCCTGTCAAAGAGCCTGTAAATGGTGCATCGCATCGTTCCGATCCCGTCCGATCGCCGTCCGGCGCCCCCACTCGAGCTGGCCCCGTTCCTGCATACCGGTCGTTCGCGCACTCGCGCGACGGGCGCACCGGCAGCCACGCCTCGCGCCCGACGACAACCTGATGGAGACAGCAACGTGAGTACACCGGCAACGACCACCGCCCCGAGCATGAAAGCCGCCGTCTGGCACGGCCGCCACGACATCCGCGTCGAACAGGTTCCCGTTCCCGAGCGCCCGCCGGCAGGCTGGGTGACGATTCGCGTGCACTGGTGCGGGATCTGCGGCTCGGACCTGCACGAATACGTCGCGGGCCCGGTCTTCATCCCGGTCGACGCGCCGCATCCGCTGACGGGTCTGAAGGGCCAGTGCATCCTCGGCCACGAGTTCAGCGGCGAGATCGCCGAGCTCGGCGCGGGCGTGACGGGCTACGCGGTCGGCGATCGCGTGACGGCCGACGCCTGCCAGCATTGCGGCACCTGCTGGTATTGCAAGCATGGGCTGTACAACATCTGCGAGAACCTCGCGTTCACCGGGCTGATGAACAACGGCGCATTCGCCGAATACGTGAACGTGCCGGCCGAGTTGCTGTACAAGCTGCCCGACGACTTCCCGACCGAGGCCGGCGCGCTGATCGAACCGCTCGCGGTCGGGCTGCATGCGGTGAAGAAGGCCGGCAACATCGTCGGGCAGACCGTCGTCGTGGTCGGCGCGGGCACGATCGGCCTGTGCACGATCATGTGCGCGAAGGCCGCGGGCGCCGGGCGCGTGATCGCGCTGGAAATGTCGGCCGCGCGCAAGCAGAAGGCGCTGGAGGTCGGCGCAAGCGTCGTCATCGATCCGAAGACGTCCGACGCGATCGCGGAAGTCAAGGCGCTGACCGGCGGCTACGGCGCCGACGTGTCGTTCGAGTGCATCGGCCACACCACCACCGCGAAGCTCGCGATCGACGTGATCCGCAAGGCCGGCAAGTCGGTGATGGTCGGGATCTTCGAGGAGCCGGCGCCGTTCAACTTCTTCGACATCGTGTCGACCGAGAAGGAAGTGATCGGCTCGCTCGCATACAACGGCGAATTCGCGGACGTGATCCGCTTCATCGCGGACGGCCGCATCGACGTGCAGCCGCTCATCACCGGACGCATCGCGCTCGGCGACATCGTCTCGCATGGCTTCGAGGAACTGGTCAACCACAAGGACCGGAACGTGAAGATCATCGTCCAGCCCGCCCTCGCCTGACCACGCGCGCGGCCGCGGCAGCGATTCGCGCCGCGGCACGCGGGCTGCAAGCGTCACCCTGGAGCGTCGCCCGCGCGCGGGCGGCGCACCTGCCTGCCGCTCCCTTCCGGCACGCCCTCCTTGCCGCCGTCGTCCGTCGCGAACTTCGTGCCGCGCATCGCTCGAACCCGACGACCATAAACATTCGCAATCCAAACCATCCGTCGTCATGCGCCACCGGTGCGATGCGCGCTCAGGGTTTCTCCGGATCAAGCGCGATTCGTCCGATGTCGACAGGACACTGACGCAAGGTGATCCTGTGCAAGGCACGATCCGGCCTCCCGGCCGGGATCGTTGCCGCCCCCTTGAAGGCGGCCCCCGCCCCCCACAAAACCTTACGGTGTCGCGGCGCCGACAGGCCGAGAATACGGGCCCACCCGGGATAGCTTGCAAACATGGTGTGTCATGAATCATTCATTCTCGTTTAGCCGGGAACGCGCATATCACATTCGATCGCTGACGATCCAGCAGAAGACCCATATCGGCTTCGCACTCGTCACCACGCTGCTGGCCTTGCTGTGCGGCACGATCATCTGGGGGAGTGTCAGGCAATACCGGCAGGAGAATGCCGACCTGCAGAGCTTCGAATTCGTCCGCGGCGCGATGAGCGCCGCCAACGTGATCTCGGCCGAACGCGGCCCGACGAACGACCTGCTGGTGCGCCCGCAGGACGACGGCGCCACCGAGGTCCGCCACCTGCTCGCCGCGCGCGTGCGTTCCGACCAGGCGCTCGACCATTTTCGCGGCGGCATCGCGCAGGCGACCGTGCTCGACGATCGCGAACGCAGCAACCTGCTGCATGCGCTCGACTCGGTCCGGATCACGCTCGCCGATGCGCGCACGGAAGTCGATGCACTCGGCATGCGGCCGCGCGCGACACGCGGCGTTCACGATATCCAGCACGCGCAGGCGCGCCTGTTCCGGATCGTCGACACGCTGTCGCTGCTGATCGACGGCGCCATGACCGACACCGCGATGGGCGACCCGCGCACCTCGGGGGCGATCCTGCTCGCGCGGCTTCTCGGCGATCTCCGCGAATACGCGGGCCGCACGGGCTCGCTGCTCATCGCGCCGATGTTCGCGCGGCAGGCGCTCGAGCGCACGCAGTTCGCGGACATCATGCGGATGCGCGGCCGCATCGAGCAACTGCGCGCGCTGATCGACGGCTCGATCGGCGCGCAGCTCGACGACCCTGACGTGGCACGCGAATACGCGCAGCTCAACGGGGCCTTCGACGCGCACATCCTGCCGCTCGTCGACGCGGCCGTCGCCGGCGGCAAGCACGGCGTCTATGCGATGAGTGCGGCCGACTTTTCCCGCGCGATCGTGCCGCATTTCCGGCCGAGCGAGCGGCTGCGCGACCGCGTGATCGACCTGGCCCGGCATCGTGCGATCGGCGGCCGGAACACCGCCCGGATCAAGGTCGCGTTGTCGGCCTTCGCCACGACACTGTGCGTCGCGATCCTGGCCTCGCTCGCGCGCGGCGTGCAGCGACTGCTGTCGAAGCCGCTCGATGCGCTCGGCCGCCGGATCGTCGCGCTCAGCGATGGCGATACGTCGCACGTCGCGATGCCGCGCGGCATCGGGCCCGAGATCACGCAGATCCACCACGCGCTGGAAACCTTGCGCCACGCGACCGTCCGCCGCGACATGCTCGAGCGCCAGCGCAACGACATGCTGACGCTGTTCTCGCACGACATGCGCGCCCCGCTGACCTCGCTGATCATCCTGATCGACACGCAGGCGCGACGATCGGGCGACGGGCAGATGAAGCAGCAGTTCGCGAGGATCGGCAAGCTGGCGCGGCACACGCTGGCGCTGGCCGACGGCTTCGCGCAGCTCTCGCGTGCGGAGGCCAGCGACTACGAGCGCGTGCCGGTCAACCTCGCCGACCTGATGAACGAGGCACGCGACGCGGTGTGGCCGCTCGCGCACCGGAAATCCATGTCGATCGACGACGTGCCGCGGCGCGACGACACGATCGTGCTGGGCGACCCGGCACTGCTGTCGCGCGCGCTGATCAACCTGCTGGACAACGCCATCAAGTACAGCGCGTCGCTGACGAGCGTCGAATGCAGGGTCGAGCCGGGCGCCGACGGCAGGACCGTGCGCTGCACGATCCGCGACAGCGGGTGCGGGATCAGCAGCGCGGACCAGACGCGGCTGTTCGAGCGTTACCGGCGCTTCCGCACCGCCGGCCAGCCGGAAACCAGCGGCGTCGGGCTCGGCATGGCGTTCGTCAAGACCGTCGTCGAGCGGCACGAAGGCACGATCCACGTGCACAGCGTCATGCTGCAGGGCACCACGGTCACGATCACGCTGCCTGCCGCGGCGTTTCCATGACGATGGCATCGGCACCGGCGCCGGCGGCACGCGGCCGACACGGCACCGCAGCCCCACCCGATTCTTCGATATACTCAATCGAACCCTTTTCGGGGCAACCGCGGGCCACCACGCCCTTTGCAGGTTCGCCCCACCCTGCGTGGAATTGCTCACCGTGAAACCGCGAGCCGGACTGATCCTCGAACTCTTCGTCAACCTCGTGCTGCCCTGGATTGCCTACCGGGCCGCGCAGCCGTCTTTCGGCGAAACCGGCGCGCTGTACGCGTCGGCGGTCCCGCCGATCATCTGGTCGATCGTCGAATTCATCCGCTCGCGCCGCGTCGATGCGGTGGCGGCCATCGTGCTGCTGGGCATCGCGCTGTCGATCCTCGGGATGGCGCTCGGCGGCAGCGCGCGCACGCTGCTGATGCGCGAATCGCTCGCGTCGGGCACGATCGGCGTCGTGTTCCTGCTGTCGCTGTTCCGCGAACGCCCGCTGATCTTCTACCTGGCCCGCGCCACGGTGGCCCGCGAGATGGATGGCGGCGCCGCGCATTTCGAAGCCGTCTGGGAAGCCCAGCCGGGGCTGCGGCAGATGCTCCGGCGGATGACCTTCGTGTGGGGCGCGTTCATGACGCTGGAAATGCTGCTGCGCCTCTGGATGGTCGTGACCTGGCCGGTCGAACGCGTGCTGGTCGTGTCGCCGATCATGGGCTACACCGTGTTCGGCTGTCTGCTGCTGTGGACGTTCTGGTACCGGCGGCGGATGCGCGAGCGCAACAGCGTCCACGTCCCGGGCCGCGACAGCGTCACCGAAACCGCCGGCCGCTGACCGCTCTCCACCGGCATCGCAAGCCGGCTGCTGTATGATGCGCGGCGTCTCGTCCGACGAATGCCGCTCCTGTCATGTCCCTTTCGCTCCTTCCGTCCGCCACGATCTGGCTCGCGCTGTTCGCGGCCGCCGCGTTCGCGTGGCATCGCCCGCAGCACGGCCTGAGCGTCGGCCTCGCCGCGCTCGGCTATGCGTGCGCGCTGGCGTTCGGCAAGCTCGGGCCGCTCGCGCTGGCCCCGCTCGCGTTGCTGGGCGCGGCCGCCTGGGG